>JALWSL010000620.1 GCA_027080405.1 Planctomycetaceae bacterium | reverse complement strand
GCCTGGCAGAACTCGGAATAGACCCTGAAATCATCAAATCCGTTTACCCCAAACCCCCACCACGCTAAGCTACACCAAAAGAACCTGGCGCTGTCCAGCTAGAATCTCGTCTGGCGGGTTCCGTAAACGTGTTAAACGTGCCACCTGATTTGAGGGAAAAGTCTTTTGATTGAAGGGGCAACCACCGTTGCAATTCAGCGCAATCCCAATTCGGGTTCCGGGATTCGTGCGGCCCAGTTGAAAAAACTGATCGATGCGTTGGAGGAACTGGGGCTCAAGCCGGTGCTTTTTACGGAGCGTGAACAATTGGCAGCACGGCTTCAAGTGGAAACGTTTCGCCAAAAACTCAGATGTATCGTTGCGGCTGGTGGAGATGGAACTGTCGGGGACTTGATCAATCGCCATCCAGGATTCCCGCTTGCGATTCTCCCCATGGGAAACGAAAATCTGCTCGCCAGGCGGTTTGGTATCCCGCAGGACGGAAACAGGGTCGCTCAAATCATTGCTCGCGGACACAGCCGAACAATCGATCTGGGAGAGGCCGGTTCGCACCGTTTTACGGTGATGGCCAGTTGTGGTTTCGATGCAGAAATAATCGAGCAGGTCCATCGAAAAAGAACCGGGCACATCACCAAGCTGAATTACATCGGGCCAATCATGGAGAGACTGTGGCGTAACCAATGCGAACCGCTTCGCATCTTCAGCAATGAAAGTTCCTCACCACGTGTTTGCGAAATGGCTGTTGTTGCCAATCTGCCACGCTATGCGCTGAATCTTTCTCTCTGTCCGGATGCAGTCGAGGATGATGGATTGTTTGAAGTCTGTCTTTTCAAATCTGCAAAACGGGGGAACATGAGCCTGAATTTTCTGCGAGGACTTCTGACGCCCAGAATTGAGTCACCGTTGATCGAACGCTTCCAGACGGATTCATTGCGCATCGAATCCAGCAGGCCGGTTGCCATCCAGGCCGATGGTGATCCACTCGGGGAAACACCGATGGAATTCAAGGTATTGCCACGGGCGTTGGAGTTGATTATCCCCGAGGATCCACGGTTGCACGGATGAGTGGTATCCAGGCAACCCGGTTGTCTGGATCATATCACGGAAGTATCGGCAAACGCGTAATAAATTCCCAGGACAATCAGAATCAGCAGGATTCCAAGTGGGATGGCAGGTTTCCAGGGAGTCATATCAATCTCGTCAGTGGCTTCCTGTACCCAGGGAGTTTTTCTGGGGAAAAGATTTCCGATCAGCATCATCAACAGAATCAGGGAGATGAAAACCAAACCCAGGAAGTGATACCCGTTGATTCTTTCCACCCAGACTTCAACAGCGGGCACAAAGTAACCTGCTGCGATCGCAATAAAGCCGACAATAAGGGCAATGTTGGCCGCAACGGCCGGGATTTTTTTCGAGATCATCCCGACCACAACGACCGAGAAGATCGGAATGAAGTAGAGTCCGTTCATTTTTTGCAGGTAGCCGAAAATGCTGTCCTGTCCCTCGAGAAGTGGAGCGACCGTCATCGCAAAAATTGCGATTCCCCAGCCAAAGATTTTCCCCGCTTTAATCACTCTTTTTTCGTCAGCATCGGGATGCAGCATGTGCTGATACACCCCCAGACTGAACAGCGTCGCTGTACTGTTCAAGGCGGAGTTGAAAGAACTTAAAATGGCACCGATAATCGCGGCGGCGAAAAAACCGGTCAGATAACCGGGAAGTACATTTCGTACCAGCGTCCCGTAGGCTTTATCTTTGCGCCGCATGGGGACAATTTTTTTCAGTTCGTCATTCGTGAAGTCCTTGTGGAACTCGTATTCAGCCGTGACGCGATTCTTTGTGATTACAATGCCTGGGCCGAGGGCCTGATGGATCGTGAATTCTCCCGAACCGTAATCGACCGTTTTGCCGACCCACTTCTCTGTTTCGCGGAGCTGTTTTTCTCTGTCCCAGGAAGCGTCCACTCCGATCAGGTCGGTAATCTCCCTTCCATGCAGTATCTTCGTTTCCATCTGTTCGCTGTCGCTGAACAGACCGATTACAGCGACGGGTTCCGTGGTGAAATCAATAAAAGTAACCCGCTGCCCATTGATTGGTGCAAAGGCGTAAAGATGAAAAGCGACGATTCCAGGAACCACCAGAATCAATGGGGCGAGCACTTTGAAAAAGCCGGCCAGCAGCACACCTTTTTGGCCCTCTTTCAGGGAAGAGGCCCCAAATGTCCGTTGAATAATTTGCTGGTTCGTGCACCAGTAAAACAGATTCAACAGCAGCACTCCGGTAAACAGAGTGGCAAAAGGGACGGACTGATCCTTCGATGCGAGTGAATTGAATTTTTCCGGATGGGTATCCTGAAGTTTCGCGAACGCTTCCAAAGGAGCCTCGGGGCTGACGGCACTCAAGGCGTACCAGGTAATCAACAGTCCTCCCACGAGCAGGCCGAAGCCGTTAATCGTATCGGAAACGGCGACCGTCCGTAATCCCCCAAAGACGGCGTAAATGGAGCCGATAATACCGATCAGCCAGACCGTTATCCAAAGAGCCGTTGTTTCACTGACGCCCAGAAGCAGGTGGACATCAAGCATTGAATTCAATCCGGTTGCCCCGGTGTAAAGAACGATCGGAAGCAGAATTCCCGCATACGCAACAATGAAGATCAGCGAGGTAATCGCCCGGGTATTGTGGTTGAAGCGAAGTTCAAGATATTGCGGGATCGTCGCGATTCCACTTCGCAGATATTTCGGCAAAAAGAGCAGAGCCATCACAACGAGTGAAACCGCAGCGATCACTTCCCACGCCATCACCGATAAACCATCTTCAAAAGCAGCTCCGTTGAGCCCGACAAGCTGCTCAGTCGAGAGATTGGTCAACAGCAGCGAGCCTGCAATATATCCTCCGGTCAAGGCGCGACCTCCCAGAAAATATCCCGTGGAAGTATCGTGGCGGTCCTTGCGCGTCAAAAGCCAGGTGATCAGGCCAACCAGCGCGGTAAAAAATACGAACGAACCGAGCGTCATTGCATTTTGCATATCTGCTGTTTCCCCAGTAATCAATCAGCACTCACAGCACTCACTGTCATCACAGTCAGGATGCGATCGGCCTACTTTTTGAGTTTCTCTACAATTTGCATCACGTTTTTGCTGTCTTGAGCGGCGTTGACAGCCGTGTTTTTGTGGACAAGTATCCCATCCAGATCAATAATGAACGTCCAACGGGAAGCTGTCACCCCGCGGGTCAGAGTGAAGTTTTCGTTATCAATCGTTCGTTGAATGCTGCCCCCCTTGCGGGTGGGGACGCCGAACGTTTTGGCAATTTTTCCATCGGTATCAGCCAGTAACGTGAAGTTCAGATCGTGGGCTTTGACGAAAAGCTGATGATTTTTCACGGTATCGCCGCTGACTCCCACAACTTCCACGTTCGCCGCCTTCAGTTTTGGCAGATCATCCCGGAAGGCACAGGCCTGCTTGGTACAGCCACCGGTCATGTCCGCAGGATAAAAATAGACAACGAGAATTTTCTTGCTAATATGATCTTTGG
>JALWSL010000619.1 GCA_027080405.1 Planctomycetaceae bacterium | reverse complement strand
GGTATCGTTCGCGAGCCCGTTTGACATCGTCATCGGTTATCTCCCTAGTCTGTCGTTCAATCGTGATCGACGAGTAATCAGGGATTTCAAACGTCGGTCGCACTTCAATCTCGAATTCGTAATCGAAGTCGCCACTTTCCGGAACCTCCAGATTTTCCACATCGAGTTCCGGCTCGTTGATCGGATCCAGCCCATTTTCTTCAGTAACCTGCTCCAACGACTGGACAAGCAGTTTATGTTTCAATTGGCCGGAAATTTCCTTGCGAAACTTCTTTGCCAGCAACCGTTTGGGAACCTTGCCCGTGCGAAAACCGGGCACAATCGTCTCCCTGCTCAACTCGGCAACGGTTTCATCCCGCAGCTTTTTGATGTCACTTTCGCTAACGGTGACAGAAATGTGCTTTTTACAGGGACCGACTTCCTCGATTTCGACCTTGAGATCCAATCGTTCCGGCGTTTTCTCTGTTCCAGCTTCAGCAACGGCAACCTGGCCGCCGTTATCTCCAAGATTCTGACTCTCGTTCTCTGCCACTGCAGACGACTCCTGTTTCAATTTCAACGTTGAACCAATAAAAAAGAGCGGGTGAAGGGATTCGAACCCTCGACAGCCACGTTGGCAACGTGGCGCTCTACCACTGAGCTACACCCGCTTGTTCTTGTCAGATTAAGTGCCGAAAGTATAACCAGCCTCTTTCCTTTTGAAAAGTCCACGAGACCAATCCAGGCAAAATTCTTCAACAGATTTCTGCAACGAAATTCTGCAACAGAATGGGTATCGGATTGATCAATTTCCAATCGAAGTGATGAACAACTCCCCCTGTCAGAGAAACGTTCAATCGGCGATCATGTTGACATAACCCATTCCCGTGAAACATGTTACCGCAGCAATCGAATCGCAAGACACAGAGGCATATCAAACAAAAGCAGTTAGCAGGCAGAGACTGTGCCGTTGTTCGAGCGTCTCTCCGGAAAGCTTATGCAGATTCAACGACTGTTGCACTGGCACGACCAGAACGGGAGACGCTCAGTTTCAGAAAATGCTTGCGATCCGCCTTGAGTGGTTCCTTGCGAACAACATTCAACTCGCATTCCGGATCAGGCTCATCGTAATTGAGCGTGTGAGGAATAACCCCCTGTTTCATGGCCAACAAGGAGGCTGCCAGTTCGAGAGATCCCGTCCCTGCCCCGCAGTTGCCGAAATAGGGCTTCATCGCGGTGACGGGGATACGGTTGGCCTGGGAACCGAATACATCATGGATAGCTGCGGCTTCTGCCGCATCGAGATCTTTCGCCCCGCAACCATGTGCGTTGATGTGACCGATATCCTCCGGATTAACCTGAGCATGTTTCAATGCCATCCTGATCGCATTGGCAAGCGCCTGGCGAGGGTTGCCCCCCTGTCGCGGTGTACGGACACACGAACTCCCGACACTGAGGATCCAACCGTAAATATCCGCCTGCCGCTTTTTCGCCAAATCATCCCGTTCAAGAATGAGTGCGCAGGCTCCTTCGCCCACAACTTCACCTCGGCGATTTTTATCGAACGGTTTGAGTATCTCCTGCGGCGAAAGTCCATCAGGCTCGGCCAGGTCTTTCATCGAAGTGTAATTGATTGATTTGATAATGTGCAGTCGCGTTCCTGTCGTTCCTGCAATCATCGCGTCGGCCTGTCCCCTTCGGATAATCCGCAATGACTCCCCAATTGACATATTCCCGGTAGTTTCCTCGAGAGTCAGTGAGTTACTCGGCCCACGTGCATCAGCATGAATACTGATATGGCAGGAGGGCATGTTTGGCAGATACTTCAGTAACCACAATGGTTCCATCTGGGCAATGCCCTTTTCTCCCCATTTCGCATCGGTGGGAACGCCTCGTTCATCTCGAGATTCAAAAGTTGCTTTCGCGATGACTTCAGGAGGGCTCAGCATCAAATCAGCCCCGAACTCAACTCCCAGCCGGGCACGCTCCTGTTCATCCAACTCCAGACCGGAATGCTCCATCGCGATGTTTGCAGAAGCGACCCCAAGCTGGATATCTCTGCACATCACCTTGATACTTTTGCGCTGGGGCCTGAGGTACTTCTTTTTCGCGGTCGATTCGGTAAAGTCTCTGCATTGTCCCCCAACATGACCAGGGGGAATACAACCGGGAAAGAGATCGATCGGGCCGATTCCCGATTGCCCCTGCAAAATGTTTTCCAAAAATGAATCCGGGCCAATCCCGCAGGCTGAGACCATCCCCAAACCAGTAATCGCGATTCGTTCACTCATCGTCTTGCTTGCAAATAACTGTTTGTATGTGAATATGTCAATTTGGCGTGTCAGTTCTCTGACCTCATTCCCAAACGACCCAGCTAACGGAATCGAAGGAGGTTTTTCAAGACATCCTTTCCGCTTTTTTCAGTATTTTTCCAAGTCCCGCCGAATCGACCAGCTTTTCGGAAGAAATCGGCCGCATCGTAAGACAATTACAGGACACAGGAACAGACCAGTTGATTTCCATGTGAATATTTCAATGTGGACATTTCGTGGACATTTCCAGGTGAATATCACATCTGTACCATTCGGGATTCATACACGATGATAGCGCGTCCCGACTGATCGTCAAACAGTTCTGTTATCATTCGCACAGCGGGAAGTTTGTGTCAAACTTTTGATTTGGCGCTAAACATTATTCAGCATATTTCATTTGCGTACCCCCCAACGTTGCCTGTCAGCATCTGCTTGCTACTCCAGTCGAATCATTCACAATCCCTATCGTGTTTGCCCAGACGTATATGAATAAAGGGAATGCGACCCTGTCCCCCCAACCACTCCGTCAATCAGCCGAAAACGCGAGAACGCCCGTTTCATGCGACAGTTAGCGAAGTGTGGGCTAAGCGTAAGCTCCCAAAGCTAAAGGATATTTCGCTCTAGCCCGTGCGGTTTTCCTGAAAACTGTTCTGAATCCACCCCCCGCCCAGTACCCTGTTTCCTTCATAGCAGACAACAGCCTGACCGGGGGCGATGCCAAACTGTGGTTCATCGAAATAGACCCGAAACTGATTTTCTTCGAGACGCTCAACTTCACACGCCGCGGGTTTCGCCTGATATCTGATTTGGGCCTGACAGCGGAATCGTGGCTTTACCTCGCACAGCCAGTTTGCATCGCTAGCGGTTAATCCTGTCCGTCCCAACTGTTCGTAGGTCCCCAAAACCACCTGCTTTGTTTGAGGCCGGATTTCAAGCACAAAACGTGGCTCGCCGAAAGCGATTCCGAGACCTCGTCGTTGTCCGATCGTAAATCGTTCGTAGCCGGCGTGTTTCCCCAATGTCTTTCCTTCGGTATCGACAAACTCTCCTTCAGTCTCCTGCTTTCCCACATACCGATTCACGAACCCGGCGTAATCATTATCGGGAATGAAACAGATTTCCTGACTATCTTTTTTATCTGCTGTTTGCAAATTCGTCTGACGGGCCAGTTGGCGAATTTCCTTCTTTGTGTATCCTCCTACCGGAAACAGGATATGCTCCAGTAACGCCGGTTCGATACCAAACAGGAC
>JALWSL010000618.1 GCA_027080405.1 Planctomycetaceae bacterium | reverse complement strand
GTTCCAGGGCCATCCCGGCCAGAGTTTCCCGTTCGGAAGAACTGATTAACTCTGATTCGATACGCTTTAACGCCGATCCCTGATTCTTGTCAGCCTCTTTTCCCAAAAATAGTTCACGCAAGACCGGAACTCCCAATTTAACCAGCCGAGATTGAATCAGTTTGTCAATTTGTGTCGGTTGTTTCGATTCCAGGGGCCGGGCGTAAGGGTGATACCCGCTAACAGGAATCCCCCGCTCATCAAATGTAATCGACCGACGGACTTGCAGATCGTTTCTGAAACTCTGCGGTGTGAGGACACACATCACGAATTTGACAGGAAAATGGGAAAATCGGCTGTGATCCTGTAGCAGCCACAGCAGGGGGCAACCGTCCGGTTGGGCTGCATTAACGAATCTTCCCGATCGCAGCGAAAATTGCTTCAAATAGTGATCCTGTTTTTCCTGCCAGATTGCAATATATGTCTGTTCCGCTTCCACGTTTGTAGCCAGAGTGCATTCATCACCCAAAAAAAGAATGTGGTTCTTCTGTGTGGGCTTCTTCCGGCCGATGCGAAAGCCATTTTCATCGTAACGGACATCGATCAACCTTCCGGATGCCGCAGTCTGTTTGATGGTTCGGGAAACAGGGGGTGTCAGATACATCGTTTCAGATGGTTTCCAGCCGGCGAAGCGATCCGTTTGAGGAGATAATTTGAGAGAGGAGCTTTTGTCGTTGCGCAGGTAACACTCTGCTGAGACGATCACGCCAACCAGCAAAAGGATTCCAACGACAATACCACGAAATTTCGGCACACCCAAACTCACAATTTGATTTCACACCCGCTACGGATTCAAAAGCGATCTGATTCAGTTGTTCCGCACGGATACATACAATTCAAACAACGGAAGGCACTTTTGATTCTCAGTACTTTTACACCCAATATCGTAGGGGATGGGGCATCAGTACTGAAAGATGAATTTACTGACATATTTCCTGCAAGTTGCCCACTGTAAGAAAGAGGTCCGCTCTCGAATGTAAATCATACAATTCGACCGTTCTGTTCAGGCCCCGCTACTTGCTGGATATGAAGAAAATCCGATAAGAGAAGAGGGGAGTTTTGTATCGATTTTGTCGACAGGCATGACATCATGGTGCTGCAAGTAGCAATTGATGCGTCAGGTTTTTGGGCATTTTGCAGCTGAAAAACGTTGAATAACGTCCGGCATTAATTCGCCGGGCCTGACGTGAAAGAGAATTGGGGAGGGATTGCCGATGTTTTTGCTGCGTTCATTGCGTCTGTTGGCCCGGGCATTGGTTGCAGAATCCACGCATAAACAGATTGCAGCGGGAATCGCCCTGGGGATGATTGTTGGTCTGGTTCCCAAGGGGAATCTGCTTTCCCTGATGCTGTTGACCCTTGTTTCTTCATTGAGGATCAGTCTGCCTGCGATTTTCTTTAGTGCATTCCTGTTTTCCTGGGTCGCCGTGCCCCTCGATCCGTTGACCGATCGAATTGGTGAAGTCGTTTTGACGGAGTCTTCCCTGACGCCATTCTGGATATGGTTATACGACCACCCTCTGGTTCCCTGGACGCAATTCAACAATACGATCGTCATGGGCTCCCTGATTGTTGGAGTGATTGCGAGTTATCCAGTCTATCGTCTGACACTGCCTTTGGTGAAAAAGTACGAACCGGTTGTCTCGTCCCGTATAAAGAAAATGAGATTGACTCAATGGCTCTTTGGTGCAGAGTGGATCGAACGTATTCGCAGTGCCGTTTGATTAATGCGGAATCAGCTATGGTTTCGGCTTTCCAGGACACCGACCACTTCACTCCCGCTTTGCTGCGAGTCCTTTCCGATACGTCTTGCTGAAGCACCGTTGAGAACCGTCAGGAGAAAGGACGCGATAAGTCATCCACTTGAAGGTACATGAACCACTATAATTCGGCCTGTCATCATTAAAGTAATTGGACTATGAGACACAGTTATTCAAACCAGTTGAAAGCGTCTTCTTCGCTGCAAGTCTCGGGCTTCGAGGAAGCAGAGCATAGCCGCAAAAATCTGGGCATCAGAATCCAACGCGCCGATGAGAACCGTTCGGATCGCTTCGCTTCCCGGCAGTTGGAGGTCTCTCGCTCATCACCGTCTGTGTTAACGGTCGATGACGCCTCGCAGGTCAGCAGAAAGAATAGGTCTCCGCTTCTCCGCTGGGGGTATCTTGTACCGCGTTTTATTTTATTAGGATTCTTTTGGGGGGTACTTGCATTGGGGCTTGACCCAATGCTCCGTTACGGAATGACGAGAGGTGCTCGGGTTATTTTGAGAACGCCGGTTGGCATAGGAGATGTCCAGACCGAACTGTTTTCGAGTTCTATGAAAATGGAACGGATTCAGATTGCAGATCGCGATAACCCCAAAAAGAACGCTGTCGAAATAGATCGTATTGCGGTTGTTCTTGATCGAAACGCGTTGTTAAGGAAAAAGTTTGTTGCCAATCAGATTGTTGTGTCCGGTATCAACTGGGATAGAGATTCGACACTGATTGTGGATGATCAACGGAAACGGAAGCCGGATTCCGATTGGGCCTTTCCATTTCGTTTGGGGGAAAAGAAACTGGCAGGGACAGCCCGGGAAGCTGGCCAGAAGTTTCTTGAAGTGTTGCTTGATCAGGCGGTTTCTTCATACGACCCTGGCAAACTGGATACCGTGCGATTGGCGAAAAGAAAAGATCAGCAATGGCAAAGCCGATTCGATCTCTATCGCAAATCTGTGTCAGAGTACAAACGGCAGATTGAGAGATTGAAAAAACAGATCGATCAGTCGAGAAAAGGGAATCCGCTCGATCATATCAATCAATATGCCCAAATTGCCCAACAGGCTGATTCCCTGATCGCCCAGGGAAAACAGTTGAAGAATGAATTGCTCCAGTTGGGAAAGATTGCCCGTCGCGACGTGGCAGAACTGAATGATGCCAGGATTCGCGACTATAACCGACTCCGTAAACAGATTGCATCGCTTCCGCTCAATTCGGAACAGTTATCACAGACGATTCTCGTCCCTGAAACACGGCGTCAGTTTGCGGAACTTGGCCGCTGGATTCAATTAGCGCAAAAGATTGCGAATCTCGCCTCGCAGGATTACAAGCCTGAAAGAACCTATGGGCGGACTATTTCTTTTAACCGGTCAGATTCTCTGCCCGCGTTTCTGATCCGTGAATTCTGCCTGGGAGGTGTGGCAACCAGTAACGCGCAGCCTGTTCCGTTCACCGCAGAGTTGAAGAATATCACACACGCCCCGAAACAGTTGGGTAAACCGATGACGTACGAAATAAATATTACCCATCATGGTGCGGTTGAGTTGAAAGGGCTCATTGACTTAACCCGAGATGTGCCGACATTTACCCTGAATGGTAAAATCGAATCGTATGAATTTCCCGTTCTCAACCTGGCTGAACATGGAAATGTGCGTCTCGCATTGGCCACCGGTAAAATGCAAAGTCTGATCAACCTGAAAATGGTTGGGGAGAAAATTGACGCTTCACTGGCCTGGAACCAGTCTGATG
>JALWSL010000617.1 GCA_027080405.1 Planctomycetaceae bacterium | reverse complement strand
AACGAAGACTGCGCAGGTAGCCCGACCGCGACCAGATCGCCTGCGATTTTATCGCGAGAGAGAAATTTGTTGATTGCCTCAGAAATCAGTTCATCAGGAATGGCGTCCGGCTGACTCAGAATTTTCGCGTGCGGAATGTAATCGAACCCGACCGCCACAACTTGATGGGCAGCCTCCGCATATTGCAGCTTGAGGGCTTTCAAGCCGGCTTGACCAATTTCAATTCCCCAGACAGCTTTTGTTTCAGGCATAGATATTCTCACTTATTGAATCAATTCAGATTCCAACAACAATCGTAACAGCAAAACCAGCCAAAATGCAGTTTTTTGAATCATCTGCTCGGGCACAGATCGCACTCCACAGAATCATCAAGATATCATCAAGACAACCCCCGCCCCGCTACTGCGTTTCATGCAGGCGAAACCGGGCGACACAATGTATCCAATTATAAGTTGTGAAACCAAACAAAGCGTTGCAAAAATTATCGCAACTCTTCCTGCCAGATTGGACCGACTGACCGGCGACAACCGCCTCGCAAACGCATCTCTGGAAACAGACGCAGGAACCGCACCTCGAAATGACAATGACGTGATTCGACACCCGTAGTAACCATCACGTTACCATCATGTTACATCAACTGTCAACGAGTAACCGCCCAATGCCACGGTAAAACAGGCCCGGCGGCAACTCTCATTCCTGCCTCGGTAACGGTGGAAGTTTGCGAACGACTCCCAAATTTCAGAAAAATACCAATCTGGCTGTGGCAGGTCGAACCAACCGTATTGGGCGACCTATTTACTAGGACGATCCCTGATTTGATAAAGTTCCCTCCCGTTTTAGAGATTTTTTCAGGATTGTGACGGTTTTGCCGATATTATCCGCCTTGCAGATCGCTTGACTGACCGCAATTCGATTCACGCCAGCGGCTGCAAGACGGGGTACATTTGTACTGTTTATTCCGCCGATGGCAAACCACGGGGTCTGAATTTCTGCTGCGATCCGGTTAACCAGCTCAATCCCTGCCAGTTGCTCGAATTCTTTTGTTTGCGAAGAAAAAACGGGTCCGACTCCCAAATAATCGGCCCCTTCGTCAACAGCCTTCCTCGCTTCAACCAGGCGGTGTGTTGAAACGCCAATCAACATTTTTTTACCGACAAGCTGACGAACCTCTTTGACGGGCAATTCTTCCTGTCCGACATGAACGCCGTCTGCTTCACAAAGCAGGGCGATATCGGGACGATCGTTGATGATCAAAAGCGTCTCTGTCCCGCGTGTCCATTCCCGCAACAGCCTGGCTCTTCTGAGTAGCTCACGGTCATTCAGTTTTTTCTCGCGCAGTTGTATGAGATCAACCCCGGCTGCGATTGCCTGGCGGGCAACAGTTTCAAAATTTTTCTCGATAGAAGCCTCTCCCGCACAGAGTTCTCCGGTGATCAAGAAGTAAACTTGTGATAAGTCGAGCCGCCTGCGCAAGGAATGATCGACCAGCAATTGCTTTTCGATATCGTAAAACTGATAGCGAATTTTTTCGATTAACGCCGGGGCTTCCGGCGAAATCAATTTTGAATATTCTTCGAGAGTCCGCAGCGATTCCCCGACACGGCTGCAATTGGCTCGCACCAATTCCTGAAGGGATTGTCGGGACATTTCGCTTGGCAATGTGATTTTCGTGCCGACATCGCCGGGGGTGTCGCGTGCCTGAATCGCCTGTTCCAGATCAAGTTCAAGACAAACCTGCGAAAACTGATGCCGAATTGCCTTGATGTTCCGCACGTTCTGTTCATCTTCCTGATGAAACCGCACAAACTCCTCAATGACCCGCAAACCTTCCCGGCATCGATTCGCAGATGCGTCCAGGATTCGGAAAATCGACTGTTCTTCCGCCAAGCTGAGACGGTTTGCCTTGCCTGCCTTGTTCATCTTTTTTCTTTTTACAATAATGGAGACGATAATCGGGGTATCGCAATGCTCCACACATCCTAATGCCAAACGCCTAATATCTAACGCCTGTCAACATGAAAATCTCTCAATTTTTGGAACATCATAACATAGCTGACAATCCATTTTCTCAGGAAGATGCGAGCACCGATCACGTTTTTTCCGAGCATTGTGTAACCGGCGTGCATCATCCCGACTGGGATAAAATTTTCGGCAAACCGGATCGTCCCTCCACCTCGGTTGTTTTTGGCGAAAAGGGGTCCGGAAAAACGGCGTTGCGTATGCAGATGATTAACGAATACCGCACGTATAACAATGCCCACCCGGAAAAACGTTCTTACATTATCGAATATGACGATTTCAATCCGTTTCTTGATACGTTCCGCGAACGGTTGCACGGTCGGTCCCGCAAGCCGGAAAAATCACTTCGCAAGTGGCGATTATGGGACCACATGGATGCCATCCTCACGCTTGGCGTCACCAAATTGGTCGGCAAGATTCTTGACGATCGTGGTGATGCCGATCCCGGGCAGATCATTTCGCCCGAATCGCTGCAAAAACTTTCGCGCAACCAGAAACGGGACCTGCTGCTGCTCGCCTCATTTTATGATCACTCTCGCGACCAGAATCCGGTTTCCCGCTGGAGGGCATTGAAAAGGAAATTGAAGTTCTCGAATTGGGCATGCTGGAAACAGGTTGGCATCGGCATCATCGCGACACTCATCTTTCTGGGAATCGCTTGGGGATTCGGTCTGTTTACGAATTACTGGAAGTGGATTTTCCTTTTCGTTTTCGCCGGTTGGGTTCCACTGATTTGGAAGCAACTGCGGCTGTTCATGTCGGCGTATGCCGCCTCCCGACAGATTCATGTCACCGACCTGATCCCGAATGTGCTCCGCAAAACATTATCCGCGATTCCCTCAGGAGAAATCATCGGGCAGCCAATTCCCAGCAGAAACCGTAGCGATGATCGATACGAGCTGCTTGCCAAGTTTCAGGGGATTTTGAATACGCTCGGCTTCGAACAGATTATTGTTGTGGTAGATCGCGTTGATGAACCGCACTTGATTAACGGTTCCGCCGAGCGCATGCGGGATCTTGTCTGGCCGATGTTCGATAACAAATTTCTCAAACATCCCGGCTTCGGTTTCAAACTGCTGCTTCCCAGCGATATGGCTCCGTTTCTGCAAAAACAGGAACGCGATTTTTACGAACGCTCCCGGCTTGACAAACAGAACCTGATCATGTCGCTCAACTGGAGTGGAGAATCGCTCTACGATATGACCAACGACCGCATCCGTGCCTGCTCGGCAAAAGAAGGAGCGCCCGCGAATGTGCAGGATCTGTTTGATGAGACTGTTTCCAAAGGAATGCTGATCGACACCTTTTCGCGACTGCGCGTTCCCCGGCATCTGTTCAAATTCTTCCATAAACTGATTGTCGATCATTGCACCAGGTTTACCGAAGACGATCCGAAATGGAAGATCGGTCGCGATTCGCTCCAGACAACTCTTGCGCTCTATTTAAGAGACCTGGACGCCTTCGACCGCGGAGCCGGCACACTGTAAAACTTTTTTCTTTCTGCTTGTGTGTTGGACAGTGGATGCGTCTC
>JALWSL010000616.1 GCA_027080405.1 Planctomycetaceae bacterium | reverse complement strand
CGTCTGCTGGACTCTCCCGAGTACGCCAGTTACTTCGCCAATAAGTGGAGCATGATTTTACGGAATCGGAAAACAAGAGCGGAAGATCTGCACGGGGTTTACGCCTTCTACCAGTGGATCTGGAACAACATGTACGAGAACAAACCGTACGATCAGATGGTGCGCGAAATCATTACCGCGACCGGCAGTATCGACCAGAATCCGCCGGTTGCCTGGTACCGCGAGGTTTCATCAAGCGAAGCACTGGTGGAAGATACGGCTCAACTCTTTTTGGGGTTGCGAATCCAGTGTGCCCGTTGCCATCATCATCCCTTCGAGAAGTGGAGCATGAACGATTACTATGGCATGTCAGCCTTCTTTTCCCGTATCGGGAAGAAAAATCAGGCGGGCAACATCAACGCCAAAGGCCGCGACAAACGCATCTTCCATAACGTGGGCGTTGCCTCGGCACGCAATCCCAAAAATGGAGTCAATGTCGTTCCGACCGCATTGGGAGCCGAGCCAACCAAACTGGCACCGGAACAGGATCCCAGAGAAGCACTCGCCCAATGGATGTCCCGCCCGGATAACAAATTCCTGGCTCCGACACTGGTCAACCGTTATTGGAAGCATTTCTTCGGCAGGGGAATTGTCGATCCTGAAGACGACATGCGGGCCACCAATCCGCCGGCAAATCCCGAACTGCTCGATGCTCTCTCAAAACATTTTGTGCAATCCGGTTACGACCTCAAAGGCTTGATCCGGCTGATCTGCAATTCATCGACCTATCAGCTCTCCTCGATGCCAAACGAGTACAATCTGAAGGATAAACAGAGCTTTTCCCGCTACTATCCCAAACGGCTTTCTGCGGAAGTTTTGTACGATGCCCTGCATCAGGTCACCGGGAACACCCAGAGCCTCAGCGGTATCCCTCGGGGGTTTTCGGCGACTCAACTGCGTGATGTCAGCAATGTCCCGTATTTCCTGAAGGTGTTTGGCCAACCGCAGGGGGAAACTGCCTGCGAATGTGAACGTTCCCAGGACGCCTCGCTGGCACAGTCGCTGCACCTGTTGAACAGTCAGGATGTGCAAGGAAAAATTTCCGCAGGCGGCGGACGGGCGGCGAAACTCGCCGCGGATAAGAGTCGCTCTCACGAGGAAAAGATTACAGAACTCTATCTGTGTGCCTTCTCCCGTCGGCCAGATAAAAATGAGCTGCAGACCGCAGTGAAATATGTTTCTCGGGAAGGAGCCGATGTGAAAGCCAGTTACGAGGATATCGTTTGGGCTTTACTGAATTCCAAGGAGTTTTTGTTCAACCACTGATTGTCGCGAGGATCCCTGTTATTTCGGTACTGATTTGCTGAGTGAGGCGGTTCGTTTCCGTCCGGTTTTCGGAATGCGTCTGGATCGGGTTGTTGATCAGTTTCATCAGTTCTGCCTGAGGAACATGATGAATTGGTAGAAGTTGGAAGAAAGAGTGTTTCGTGACAGACTGAAAGGCCTGTCCTCACGTCCCGCCTGTTTAACATCATCCATCCCTCGAAGAGAGAAGCTCATGAAGTTTCGCCCCGCCTGCTTTTGTCTGAAAATGGCTGCTGCCTGCCTGCTCAGCCTTCTTATTTCCAGTTCCGCTGTCTGGGCACAACTTCCGGTTGCCCAACTTCGCTCTGTCTTCCCTGCCGGGGGGCAAGCCGGTCAGACGGTCTCCCTCACTGTTGTCGAGGGGAGTGATCTGGACGAAACATCTCGAGTGATATTCAGTCATCCGGGCATTCAGCTTCAGGGAAAAGTCGATCCGCTTTCCAACCCGAAAACCTTTACAGTGAAAATAGCCGCGGATGTTCCTCCCGGCTACTATTCCGTGCGTGTTCAAAGCCGATTTGGCGTGAGCAATTCCCGCCTGTTCCGTGTTGATGCCCAACCTGTCCGGGTGATTCAGGAAGCTGATCTGCAAAAGGAGTCGCCTCTTGCCTGCGCGATCAATTCCGTTGTTTACAGCCGTTGTGAATCCCGGGGCGATATCGATGAATATGCATTTCCGCTCCAGGCGAACAAAAAATACGAGGTGAATCTCGATTCCATTTCTCTGGATTCGCTGATGCTGCCCGTTCTCGAGGTCTATCAACCTGATGGGCATCGTCTGGCTTACAGTCGCCAGATTGAACGTGATGATCCGCACCTGATCTTTTCCCCCACGCAGACCGGCGTCTATCGTTTCAAAGTGTACGATTTTCTCTTTCGGGGCGCCGCCAGTTACGCCTACCGCTTGAGCCTGACAGACAGCATTGTCCCGGAAAGTTTCAATCCGCCCGTGTTGCAGCAGTCCAATCAACAAAGCATCAAGGGCATCTATCGGTTTTCGAACGCCGATTCCGATCTTGTTACCGCGGATTATGCCTTGCAGCCGTTTCCGTTTCAGGCCCGTTCCCCGATTCCCGGGTATGTTTCTCCCCGACAGACAATCAACCGGTTTCTGCTTGCCAGAATACCCGCGGTGAACGGCGGTGACAGTCTGCTCTGGTTTCCTGCTACAGCCGAGCCACCACGTGCAGAACAGGAACCGAACAACAGCCCCGAGACAGCACAGAAATTGACGGTTCCCTGTAACATTTATGGCCGATTCATGAATTCAGGCGATGTCGATCATTTCTCCTTTCAGGCGAAAAAGGGAGAGGAATTCTGGTTGCAGGTCTTCTCCGAACGGGATGGGCAATCTCTGGATCCGTATGTCAAGCTGGAACAGGTTTCTGTTGATGCCAAAGGGAAACGCACGGTCAAAACGATTTCCATCCAGGACGATATCAAGACGAACCTTTATCCGAACGTCTTCGATACGCTCAGTGACGATATCGATTACCGGTTCAAGGCTCCTGCCGATGCAACCTATCAGGTGACCATTTCCAATCGCTATCATCTGAATCGGAGAAACCGTCTCGATTTCTATCGTTTGCAGATAACCCCTCCCCGACCTGCATTCCAGTCGGTGGCGATGGTTTTGCCCAATGTGACCGGCGCACTGACTGCTGACACTCCTTCCGGAGCGATTCTTCGCCAGGGAGGAACTGCGACTTTCAAGATATTGTTGAATCGCATTCAGGGCTTTGCGGAGTCGGTTCGTATTGAAGCGACGCAGACACCGCCGGGAGTACGCATTCAGCCGATAGTCATTCCAGCCGGAACAACATCCGGGGAACTGGTTTTGCGGGCAACAGCCGAAGCCCCTGTTGGTTATACGGAAATCAATCTGGTCGCCAAAGCGGTTGATCCCGATCATCCCGATCGGGTGCTCGAACAGTACCCGAGTGTACCCGTCACACCGGTTGCCATTGCCTGGAAGGCTCAATCGACAAGCCCCGCCATTTCCCGATTGGGGCATTCTCTTGTCGTTTCGATCATCGGCGAACAGCTCCCTGCGGAGATTCGTCCGGAAGATCATCCGATCATTCATCATGTGTCACAGGCGGAACAGGTTTGGCAACCGCTGCATGTGGTTCGTCGGAACGGTTTTGCTGACAAGGTGATTGTAAAAGCGGACGGAATCGACAAAAAAGCGAAGATTGATGTCGATACAGG
>JALWSL010000615.1:1747-3556 GCA_027080405.1 Planctomycetaceae bacterium | reverse complement strand
GTCAGACACCCTTTATCGTCAATCGCCCCCAGTTCAAATAATGTTTTGTGAGCGTCGCGAATCATGCCCCTCTTGGGTGGATCAAGAAATGGAAATTCATGCAAAGCACCAAGTTTGAGTGAAATCGTCTGTAGGAGGACCTGGGCCAGATTTGTCCTTTGAATTTCGGGCGGGGTGAATTCTTCGCGTGACTCAAAATCCTTCTCGGAATAAAGCCGAATACAAATCCCCGGAGCTGTTCGACCACATCGCCCTTTCCGCTGGTTGGCCGATGCTTTCGAAACCGCCTCGATGGGCAAACGCTGCATTTTTGAACGCGGTGAGTAACGGCTGATACGGGCAGTTCCCAAATCGATGACCATTTCAATTCCCGGAACCGTCAACGAGGATTCAGCGACGTTGGTGGCAAGGACGATTCGCTGTCTGTTGTGCGGTTGAAAGATTTTCCGTTGCTCCTTTTCCGATAGTCTTCCATAAAGCGGAAGGACTTCCATTTCATTGCCAATCCGTCTTGTCCGGGTCAGATGTCCGCGCAGCACTCTGGCTGCTTCACGAATTTCCCGTTCAGTGGGCAGAAATGTCAGGATATCGCCACGGGATTCGAGTGTCAGCTCATCGACGGCATCGGTGAGCGCTGTTCGCCAATCTTCTTCTCCCCCCTCGTCGGTTTTGCCGGGGGGGCGGTATCTCACTTCAACTGGATAGGAGCGTCCCTCGACATGAACAACAGGGGCCGGTTTACCGTTGAGCGAAAAATGTTCACTGAACCTGGCGGCATCGATAGTGGCCGAAGTGATGATCAATCGAAGTTCCGGACGTTTGGGCAAGAGGCGTTTGATATAACCGAGTAAAAAATCGATGTTCAGGGATCGTTCATGTGCTTCGTCGATGATGATTGTGTCGTACGCATTCAGGAAACGATCCGATCTGGTTTCTGCAAGCAAAACACCATCGGTCATCAGTTTGACATACGTGCCGTGAGTGGTCGCATCGGCAAATCGAATTTTATAACCAACCTGTTCGCCGACGGCTGTTTCAAGTTCCTCTGCCACACGAGCAGCGACCGATCGAGCAGCCAACCGCCGAGGTTGGGTATGTCCGATCATTCCGTAAACACCACGGCCCATGTCGAGACAAATCCGGGGTAGTTGTGTCGATTTGCCCGATCCTGTCTCCCCACAAACAATGACCACCGGATCTGTTTCGATCGCTCTTTTTATCTCGTCGCGATGCTCATCAATTGGCAGCTTTCCTGTAAAATGGGGAACAGGAAGTAGCGACCTCCTTTTTGTCGCCCTTTGAACAGAACGCACCAGTTGTTCGATAAAGTTTTTCTTCTGCTTCTCGGAGACTTCGCCCTGCAGGTTGGCGGCGACAAGTTCACGAAATCGTCGACGCAATCGATGCCGTTCTGTCAACATCGTCTGATCAAGATCTCCGGCGTACTGGTCAAGCGACAAACTCATCGAGGTTTTTTCAATCTATCACGAATATTTTCGGAAAACCGCCCATTCTACAAAACAGGTTGAAAGAACAACAGAGGACGGCATTCCAATTTGAACCGGTATGACATCCACCTGCACTGATATGTTATGTGTCGAAGGTGTCAATACAGCAGTCGATCTGCGAGGCAAAGCCGTTTCCTTTACATCCCGAGGTGGTGGTGGTAGCATGCCCAGCCTCAGGCGCGATGCGGTTCAAATGGGCAATTGCTGGCTGCGTTTGTTTCCGTGCGTTCGGGCGTCCCATTTTCCAGCCGGGTGGTTAATTCCCGGTTTTTGATGGGTATGGCGAACGTCATTATTACGG
>JALWSL010000615.1:0-1737 GCA_027080405.1 Planctomycetaceae bacterium | reverse complement strand
TCGGACGCGTCGGAACGGGGGCGACACAAGCCTGAGTGAAACAGTCGTTTCCTATACTTCTGTCAACTCTTTTTTTAAATAATCCAGTATCATTTTCCCAGGATAACCTCTCGCCTCTTAATCATAATTTAACAAATACAGATTCGAATTCGCCTGTCAGGTTCACCAGGCTGTTGACTCGATATGCTGCGGTGAAAATCGCTTCCTTTGGCAAATTTGAATGCACGATACACCCCATGAACAGACGAAATAAAATCGCGTTTGCTTTTCTGTTTGTCTCCCTGTCATTGCTCTGTTTTCCAACCTCGGGAAAACTGATGGCTGGTGAAACAACTTCTCCGGAATCGGATGCTGCTGAAGTTGCCGGGAAGGATTCTTCAGCCGAAACGGAAGCTCCCTCCTCTGAACAGGGGACATCAGACCGGAAAATTCTCAAACTGATTCCAGACATCAAATTCCTGCAGGGTTCCCCCAAAATAACAATCGACCTTGTTCCCCTATTCGCTGACGCCGGGGTTTTGGAAGATGATGGAACGCTCGAGTTTTCCGTTATTTTCAACAGAAAAAAAAAGGTCGTAGAAGCAACAATCGGGCAGGGAACCCAGCTGGAACTGGAAAGCAAAAAACTCGGTAAAACTGAAATCATTATCGAGGCTCGAAATGGCACCCAGCGCATTCACTCGAAATTCCATTGTGAAGTCTGGCAGCCTGATTACTGGAAACTCATCCTGACGGTTATCGGTGGCCTGGGCATTTTTCTGTTGGGGATGAAGTTTCTCTCCGAAGGCCTGCAGTCCTTCGCCGGAAACAGTCTGCGACGAATGATCAGCACCGTCACGAACAATCGCTTGATGGCTGTTGGTATTGGGACATTGGTCACTACGTTTGTCCAATCCAGTTCCATCACAACGGTGATGGTTGTCGGTCTTGTCAACAGCGGGTTTATGACATTGACACAAAGTATTGGCGTGATTATGGGAGCCAACATCGGCACCACGATTACCGGCTGGATTCTTGTTCTGAAAATAGGAAAATACGGACTCCCCATTGCAGGCGTCGCTGCTTTTGCCTACCTCTTTTCCAGAAAAGAGCGGTTGCGCTACTTCTCCATGGCAATTATGGGCCTGGGAATGGTTTTCCTCGGACTGGAATTGATGAAGGATGGTTTTTCCATCATCAAAGTGCTTCCCGAATTTGAGGCCTGGTTTGAAAAGTTTGATGCCTCCAACTACCTGGGAGTTTTGCAGTGTGCGGCTGTTGGATGTATTTTGACCTTCATCGTTCAGTCATCTTCTGCCACGCTCGGCATTACGATCGGTCTGGCACAGATCGGCGTGATCCCATTTGAAACCGCAGCTGCTCTGGTGATGGGTGAGAATATCGGAACAACAATAACCGCGTGGCTGGCGTCGTTCGGAACAAACACGAACGCAAAGCGTGCGGCCTATTTTCATGTCATCTTCAATGTTATTGGCGTGCTCTGGATTACCGCCATTTTCCAATCGTACCTGACACTGATCCGTTACATCACATTCGGAGATGGCGCAGGTGAGATCACCCTTTCGACAATGACACCGGCAATCGCGACCACGCACACCCTGTTCAATGTCACCAACACACTGCTTTTCATGCCCTTTACCCGCTACTTTGCCAGGTTCCTGGTACGTCTTGTTCCCGAGAAAAGCGAACCCAAAGAAGAAAAACATCTGACCGCCCTCGATGTCGTCATGCTGGAAA
>JALWSL010000614.1 GCA_027080405.1 Planctomycetaceae bacterium | reverse complement strand
GGTACCAGGCGGGAGGTGATAGCTGAAAGCGCAACATCCCCACAGAAACCCCCTAACCGTAACAATCGACACAATCGTTTCACTGCGTAAAGGAATATCAGGCAATGCTGCCGCCTAGTTGGCAAAAACGCATCTCGAAATTCCACTCACCTCGCAAAAAAATGTGATCGTGCATACACACCCCTCGAAGAGTGATGCGTCAAAACCATCTGTTTCCAGGACGCATACTGTCGCGGACTATCTTCAGACTGTCTCAGTGCAGCAGGCGATCCGCCTCACACGCAACGCAGCCATGACAGAAAAAGCCGTCTTTGGTGGTACTGTTTCGAGTCAAGCTTTCAAACTGGTGCTGAACGTTATTCAGAACTTTCCTTTTCGAAATACCCCAAAACAGACACATCAATTCTCGCTTGCGGCATTAGATGAGGAGCGGAGCACAGAGACCATTGGCCAACTGGTGCCCAATAATGGCCCGTGGAAAGCGGACAGGCGGGCCAAAGCTGCAATTCTGGCAATTCAGGTGATTACCGAAAGTTGCGGAAGACTCAAAAGGGAGCTGTTGCCGTCGAGTAAGACGCTGTCGTAATGAAGGCAATACTTCCAGTTCCGTTTCTTCATCCTCTTGAGAGGGGATTTCGTTTTCAGCAATTTCCCCTGCAAAGGACAGCGTAGTTCGAGGGACGGTAAACAGCAGGAAGGCGCAAAGGCAAAGCCAGACCGCGATCAGGCTTGCATACGAACTTCGCGTTGTCAAAAAATTCTCAAGCGACATAAAACGCAACCAGCCGGAAGTACCGTTGGAGCTACTGTGATAAAATCGTCCTGATTGTATAACGGGAATGAACCTATTCATAGAAGAATTCGACGAAACTGGCCATTTCCCGGATTCATTCCGCTTGATGTTGCCATCCGAGACGATTGTGAGCACCGATTGAGAGCACCGATTGAAATAATCCGGCATTTTCAACGTAACACGGGATATAACCTGGATTGCAAAGATTACAACGCTGCCCTTCCTGTCGTTACAGCTGACATTCGCTGCGCACAGGAGTCGCACTGTTATCTGCTTTGACTGCCAATTTGTATTTGATCGTCATTGATGGAAAACGGAAGTTTGATCGGATCACATAAAGCCCGCATCAACTGTTCTGCATCGGCTTGCTCGGTCTCAAAGCTGATCAACTGATCGGGGGCGATCCCGGCTGCTTCAATCCGTTTGATATCGTACTGAATCGGCAAACCGGACGCATCCAGGAACTGAAGAACCTCTTTCAATGGTTTGCGGACAACCCGCATGGTGAACCGTCTTTTTTTCCACGGAACCCGATTGTTCGTCTTCGCTGTTGTTTTCCTGCTCTGCATCAACTTCAATTGATCATGCAGTTCAACCGGCCCGGTAACAATCACACGGGAATTTCGCTGTTTCCACTGCGATTGCGGGAACTTTTCTGACAGGATGCGACGATATTCCCGCAATCTTTCCTTCCCGATCTGATATACCTGTTCAATAGCCACTTGACGGGGAGCTTCGATAATTCGAATCGAGCCCCCCTTTTCCCAAACAAAAGTGAGATCGTACTGAACCAATACAAAAGAAAGAAATTCAGTAAAATGGGCGTGAGGTAGCTCCCCGTTGTGCCACAAATCGTGAGGAACAAGATCGGGGTTTTCAATTTTCAGTCCTGTTTTTTCTGCTGCCTCGAGAGCCAGTTCCCGGGGTCTGGCCAACTCGTCCCACCGCCAGGCATGACGATTCATTATTCGTTGAACCGTTTGAGGGGGATAACGGAAACTTTTTCCCTTTTCGTTTCGTTCTGTTCGCAGTTCTTTCGTGCGCAGGGCAACGAGTGTTTTCAATTTTTCCGCAGAAGCCCCCGAGAGAATCAATAAAGCCTCTCCCAACTCTCTCAGTTCGGCATCCTGATTTTCCGCAATGCGTCCCAGCACCTCGATAATCGAACCTGTCACCGGTACGCGGAGCGTCACCGGGCGGTGAGGATCGAGCTTTCGATCGATGACGATCGACAGATGATAGGTTCTGGAGAGCCTCTCGCAGACCGAGCGTATTCCCGAATGCCCGCTCAAAGAGGTAATGGAAATCCATTCCCGGGTACGGGCATCAAAGGACACTTCCTTCTGTTTATCTTCAGCCAGGAGGAATCCCGAAAGCAACGCGATCAAAACAGAGCAGATTCCATAACGGAACAGCGCCAGTCCCGGAGATTTTTTCCGGGCTTTGTATGAATCGCCTGACATTGCCCGAGCACCTGAAGCGTTCAAAGAATCGAACGAATTTTTTCAAGGAAGACCTTGTTATTCGGAAACATGGCAAGCCGCCTTGTCAGCTCTTCCATCGCCTCGACAGGACTCATCGAAATCAGGGCGCGTCTCAAGGCGATCACCCCATCCATCACTTCCTTATCCAGAATTTTTTCTTCCCGCCGCGTTCCCGACTTGGTGATATCAATCGCGGGCCAGATTCTGCGATCGGCCAGATCTCGACTGAGAACCATTTCCATATTTCCGGTTCCCTTGAATTCCTGGAAGATCACTTCATCCATGCGACTGCCCGTATCGACCAAAGCCGTCCCGACAACGGTCAGCGAACCACCTTCGTCGAACCGGCGGGCGGTACCGAACATTTTCTTGGGAATGTCCATCGCCTTGACATCAAGCCCCCCCGTCATTGTCCGCCCTGTATTGCCAGTCCATTTGTTGAAGGCCCGTGCGGTACGGGTGATACTGTCAAGCAGAATAAAGCAGTCTTTCCCGGACTCGGCAATCCGCTTGCCCCGCTCGAAAATCAGCTGGCTGGTGCGAATGTGGCTCTCGACATCACGATCCATCGAACTGGCGATCACTTCGCCCTTGACGAGTCGTCGCATCTCGGTCACTTCTTCCGGGCGTTCATCAATCAACAGAACGATGAGATGAATTTCCGGATGATTCATACTGACAGAATTTGCAATATCCTGCAGCAACATCGTTTTACCCGTTCGGGGAGGAGCGACAATCAGCGCACGTTGCCCCTTGCCTATCGGCGTCAGCAGATCCATCACACGCATCGTCACCATATCCTGGCTTGTTTCCAGTTTGATCTGCTCAAACGGGTTCACCGCAGTCAGGTCGTCGAAGTGTTTGATTTTCTGATACTCTTCAGGAGTACGACCGTCAATGCTTTCGATTTCGAACAGGCGTGGTCCCTGACCTCTCGTGCCAGGCCCGACTTCACCCCTGATAAGAATGCCTTCCCTCAGACCATATTTTTCAACTGTTGTGCTGGAAACGAAGGTGTCGGAATCCTGGGCAGCGAAATCGACCTTGGCATCCCGCATGAACCCGTAGCCCTTCGGATGCAACTCGAGGACTCCTTCGATGGTTCCTTCGATTTCATCGATTGCCTGGCCACTGGAGGCAACAGAAGCTCTCGTCGAATTGCCGCGTCCCTGATTCCGGCTGCTGCGACCGCGTCCACGATTTTCGTTCCGGCTGCGATTCTCACCGCCACGGTTCTCTCCACCACGTCCGCGTCCGCGCCCACGTCCACGTCGGCCGCCTC
>JALWSL010000613.1 GCA_027080405.1 Planctomycetaceae bacterium | reverse complement strand
GCGGAAAGTCCATCTGCACCTGTTTTTGGACAAGCCCGAAAAGCAGTTGCTCATTTATTCCCATTCAGGGAAGAAGCTGGGTGAAGTCAAAGGGACCTCTTCTGCCCAACCGCCAAGCGGTCTTCTGCTCCAGAATGATGGAAGTGATTTAACGCTCAATTATTTGCGAATCGACTTGTGGAAAGGAACTTTGCCACAACCGTTGCGTTCCGGGGAATCACGGGTTCAACTGGGTGATGGCTCGATCCAATATGGAAAAATTCTAAAGATTGATCCCCAAACAAAATCGATGCAATTTGGAACAGCGGAGTCACAGGCCTCGATTGCTTTTGATAAAATTTCCGGCATCACGTTAAATGAAGGTCTGGAGAGGGAAACCCCTGTTGCAAACTCTCAACTGATCTGGCGGGACGGCGGACGCGTCTCGGGAAAGCTCTTACAGATTGTGGATGCCCGTGTGGAAATGCAAACGGCTTACTCGGTCGATCCTGTTCATTCCAGCCTGCACGAAATCCACAAAATTATTCTGGCAAAAGAATCGGAGACTCGGGATTCTCTGCAGAAATCGGCCGACTCGACTGCCAATGAGAAGCAGACGGCTGAGTCGAAAATGAAAAGTGCACAACACTCATCCCTTCCAGATGGGAAAGCGGCAGAAACCCCCGATCGGGTTTTCTTTGTGGGCGGGACGTTGCGCGGGCATTTGACAATCGAAAACAATTCTTCTTCCCCGATCAAATGGCGACCGATTGGCGGGCTCAATGCGAGTGCGCTCGGTTCTCAGGGCGAAGCGAAGTTCGTTCGGGGCGAGCGTCATCCGGATTTGATGTTCGATGTCGCTGCTTTTCCCGATGTCCTGTTTTTGAAGAACAATGATGTCCTCCCCTGTAAAATCATCCATTTGACAAAGAAGGAACTGGAGGTCGCCTTTCCGATGGCAGAAGCAACTCGTGTTGCGACGGAGCATATCAAGGCGGTTGAATTTGGCTCCTCGCAGCGGGATTTCAGAAAGGGATTTGCCGACAAAAAATGGACGATGACCGGATCGGTCGAATTTTCCCCCAGGGAAGTTCTGATGCTCAGCACCGCAACATTGGCACACCCCGATATTCTGACAGGCGATGAGGTTCATTTTCAGTTGGAGTGGGCAGCAAACCAGTACGCGAAGATGACAATCTATCTGAATACGGAAAACGTCATTAACGCACGACAGGATAAATCGGAAACGGCAACCTCGATCGATATCAACACCAATGGCGAAAACCTGTGGGTGACAAAGGGATCATCTCCTCAACAACGAAATCAGTTCTGGGGAATTCAACAAGGGGCCAAAAATCGAATCATTCGCTGCAAAAATTCAAAAGCGGAAATTCGTCTGCTGACCAGAGACGGAGCGCTGCATGTCAGTGTCAACGGGGAAGATGCCTTTACGATTCCGCTGAATATCAACGGGGCACAGGAAAAGGGGCTTTACATCTCGACAACTTTCCTGGGCGTTCGCAATTCAGGCAGAAGAAAACAATCGGCCAATGGTCTTGATCGCGGCTATCGGATATCGCAGTTTGAAGTCAACAGCGTGGCCGGTTCAGCCGTCAAGCAGTTTATTATCGAGGAAGCCCGACAACGAGCCCTCACCGTTCCACGATTTCGCCGGGATGATCCTTCAACGCATGTCATCATCGCCCCGAATGGCGACCTGTTGCGTGGGCGTCTGATCGGGATTGATGACCAGTACGTTTCCTTTGAATCGAAACTGGAAGTCTTTCGATTTGAACGGGAGCGAATCGCTTCCATTATTTGGCTACCGAAACTTAAAAATGAGACGACAAAAAACGACGGCCAGGGCAAACAGAGCGATTCTTCTGAAAAAACGGAGAAAAAACAAACAGAGAATTCCTCCGGCAAAGATGAACGGCCTTCTTCCGATATTCAGTTGAGATTGGCTTACGGTTTTTCGCTCAGTTTCACTCCTGGTATGGCCCAAAACGACAAGTTGATGGGGCGATCGACCCTTCTGGGAAAATGTGCGATTCCTTCCGGTTCAATCAAGGAGCTGATCCTGGGGAAGAAATACTCCGATTCGTATGATGTTTTTGCTCAATGGATTCCGCAGGCTGCACCGGAACCGAAATGGGATATTCCGCAACAGGGAGGAGCCGACCATCCATTACTGGGAACAACCGCGGACAATTTTGAATTACCGCTGCTCGATGGAACGACCTTCAAATTGTCCGATCATTCCGAACAGGTTGTCGTTCTCGATTTCTGGGCGACCTGGTGCGGGCCGTGTCTGTTGGCACTGCCCGGTTACATCGATGCGACTTCAAAATTCGATACGAATAAAGTGATTTTTGTCGCTGTGAATCTGCGAGAAGCTTCGCAAAAAGTGAGGGAGTTTCTTGAACGGGAAGAACTTTCGCCAACGGTTGCACTCGATTCCGATGGTGAAGTTGCGGCCCGGTTCGGCGTTTCAGGAATTCCGCACACAGTCATCATCAGTCCGGGAGGAACGATTGAA
This sequence comes from Planctomycetaceae bacterium, assembly GCA_027080405.1. Lineage (GTDB taxonomy): Bacteria > Planctomycetota > Planctomycetia > Planctomycetales > Planctomycetaceae > Rubinisphaera. The sequence goes on along the minus strand of JALWSL010000613.1, from coordinate 1,052 downwards.
AAGATCAACGTCGGCTATAGCCCTACCGCTGCCCAAACGATGCAGCAGACCATCTCAAAAATTCTTGATGGAACCTGGAAACGAAAAGAAGCCGGTACCAGAGAAAAATCGGCGGACGAACCGGCTCTGTGAATCTTGAAGCAGTCTGGATTGGGTGTTGAGTCGGCCTTGGTTGCCCTGTATTTGTTGGTTACATCTGTATGCCTTGGTTGCCCTGTACTCGGTGCACGCGCTTTCCCGTCAAGCAATCGCGACAACCAGGCGACAATCAAAACGTAAATTCGCGGCAGTTCCCGATATCTCGACCACGGTAATACCAACTCTTGCAGAAGGGGAGGGCATCTTTTACGCTTATCCGGTCACTAACCTTCTGCTTTTCGGAAAAGGAAAGAGAACGTGTCACAGTTCAATGGGCCTGGAATAAAATCGGTCATTTTGCGGTTATTCTCCCTGTTTCTGTTTTTCGCTTTTGTTGCGGAAATGCAGTCGGTTCAGGCTGAAGAAGAGGCCCGGCCAAACATCCTGTTCCTGTTTGCTGACGACCAGCGTCCCGACACCATCGGTGCTCTGGGCAACCCGGTCATTCGAACTCCCAATCTCGACCGGTTGGTCAAGCAGGGAACCTGTTTTACACGGGCGAGTTGTGCCTATCCGATCTGCTTTGCAAGTCGAACGGAAATTCTGACGGGTTGTACCGGTTTCAAAAACAAGGTTTTTTTGTCAAATCGAGATGCCGATTTGAGTTTGCCCACACTACCTGCTGTGCTGAACAAGGCAGGTTATCGAAGTTACTGGGTCGGCAAATGGCACATGGCCGGGCGTCCCGGATCGAGAGGTTTCACTGAATCGCTCGGTTTGTTTGCTGCCGGGAAACGCCCCAAGGAGCCTCAATTCGACAGCAGAGGAAGAATCGTCACCGGTTACGCCGGATGGATGTTTCAAACTGACGATGGAAAGCTGATGCCCGAACTTGGCGTTGGCCTGACACCAAACATCAGCCACAGATTTGCCGATTACGCGATTGAACTGCTGAAGCGAAAATCGGACAAGCC
>JALWSL010000612.1 GCA_027080405.1 Planctomycetaceae bacterium | reverse complement strand
GAACTTTTTCATCGATTCTATTTCCCGATGGCGTAAAGATGCGTAAAGGTGCGGAGATAAATTTTCCCGTCGCTGATGGCTGGGGTCGCGTTACAGGTTCCTTTGACTTCCAATTGATTACGGCTGATTTCTTCCAATCGATCCGGATTTGGCTTGAAGACGATTGTGGTTGTGTCTTGAGCGGTTGCGTAAAGGTAGTCTCCCGCTTTGACGATGCTCGCCCAGTAATTGCCGGTGCCCCGCTCTTTCCACATCACCTTACCCGTTTGCGGATCGATGCAATCAAGAATGCCCGGGCCGGCATTGGGACGATAAACGAACCCGTCCACCACCACGGCGCTGCCAATACTTTGCGGTTGATTTTCGATTCGCCAGATCCGTTTCGATTCTGTCACGTCTCCCTTGCCGCCCAATTGAATGGCCAGAGAGGGGCCCTTGTAGCCGCCAGTTGCATAACAGACGTTACCCGCGATAACCGCAGAAGAATAGGAAAGATCGCCCCGCTCATGATTCACTCCGTTACAATACCAGAGTATATTGCCATTATCGACATCATATGAAACAACACGGGTCGGCATGACGGAAATCAGTTGCTTCGTTGCAATATGGGTTGTGATGATCGGAGTTGACCAGGAGCCTTTGTATTTCCCGGCTGCGTTTTTATCGGGCGTGCCATCCTGTGGTTCGACCTGTTCCCAAATTGTTTTTCCTGTTTCCAGATCGAAGCAGGCGACCATCACTTTTTTCCCGGGACCGCTGTTGAGGTAAACTCGATCTCCATCGATCACCGGCGAAGTACCGTATCCCCACATATGGCGGTATTCGCCCAGATCGCGCGACCAGACTTTATGCCCTTCCAGATCGTAACAATGCAGTCCCGCTGTTGCATGCCAAACGACAACACGGTTCCCCTGTGCGGCTGGTGTTGTTCCGCAATAAGGGTTTGTTTTGTGTGTTGGCATTTTTTTGGAGAGAGTCATTGTCTGCTTCCAAAGCTGTTTTCCTGATTGGGCATCGAAGCAGATCAGTGATCGCCTTTTACCATCTGCATCTTCAGCCGAATTGAGCAGGACTTTTCCATCGATGACAATGGGACTCCCATTTCCCGGGCGGGGAAGAGGCCTTTTCCAAAGGATGTTTTCGTCACCGTTCCATTGGGTCGGTGCAGAATCTTTCGTCACCCCGTTATGCCGAGGCCCCCGAAACCCGGGCCAATCTTCACTGTTGGCCATATTGTTCAATGAGAAACAGAGAACAGCTATCAATGTGATTCTTCTCATCGGAAATCTTCCCAACGTGGCTGCATAGCCACACCAAAGATGTTTATTGGACATTCGGCAAGTGATGCAGGCAGACGGCGCACATGCTTCGACGAAGGTCTCAAACCATACAATTCCCATTCTGCCCGCCTGAGGTGACAAAAGAGTGGGATGACAAACGAGTTTTTTACTTCAACGTAAACTCAGGAAGTTGCACCAACTCGCCCCCTTTTTCTGTCGATTGGTGTGCGCAGATCCCGACACAGGTCCAATTGGCAGACTGGACAGCATTGGGCCACGGGTCACGGCCTTCAACAAGGCTGGATACCATTTCATTGACCAGGTGCGGGTGAGAGCCTCCATGCCCTCCCCCTTGCACAAATGAGAGGTGTCCTTCATCCTCGATCGACTGGGTAAACTTTCGGATTTCTTCAGGGAGCAGGTGCGCGAAGTCGGGAACATCAATCAGCGATGGTATTTCAGGCTCCGGTTTTTTCGCTGTGTGCAGAACGTGTTTTTCTCCTTCAATCAATGTCCATTCAAAACTTTTTTTGGTACCGTAGACATCGAAGCTTTCGCGGTATTGACGGGCGGTATCGTATAGAAAACGCCAGATATGGGCAGCCAGATCATGATCCTTGATTTTGATGTGGCAACTCTCGACAGCGTATTTATTCCCTGATTTTTCCCGGATATCGTCCCGCACTTTCCCTGAACCGAAGCAACTGACGTATTCAGCCCGTCCGTTGACCAACCCGAGCACGGGACTGACGACATGAGTCGCATAGTGCATCGGAATCATCCGTTCCCAGTAATCGGGCCAGCCATCCATATCCTGTGGATGCGAAGCCTGCATATACTGAATATCTCCCAATTCCCCTTTCTCGTACATTTCCTTGATAAAGAGGAACTCCCGACTGTACACGACGGTTTCGGCCATCATATATTTCAAGCCGGTTTCATCAACAAGTTGACAAATTTGATCACATTCTTCGATCGTCGTCGCCATCGGGACGGTGCACATCACGTGCTTGCCTGCTTTAAGAGCCTCCATGCTCATCCAGGCATGATCAGGAATCGGGCTGTTGATGTGAACGAAATCGACTTTGGGATCGGCCAGAACTTTTTCGAAAGAAGTAAAGCGATTCTCGATTCCGAACTGATCACCAATTTTGTTCAATTCGTTTTCATCACGCCGAGAGATACCATACATCTCCGCTTGAGGGTGATGCTGATAGATCGGAATAAATTCCGCTCCGAATCCCAATCCCACAATGGCAACACGTACTGGACGATCGTAAGACATGTTCAACTCCTCCTCTAGCAGGATTCTACACTTTTTCGATGATTAATTTCGATGCACGATCAGCATGCTTGTGTCGTCGTGACGTCCGATCCCCTGGGTGAATTTATGGCTGGCATTGAACAGGGCCTGAATGGTTTGTTCAAGTGAATCGTCAGCAGTTTTTTCAAGGATTTCAAAAATCCCATCGATGCCAAATTCAATATGCGTTCCGTCTTCCTGATCGTGAAAGGCTTCTGCGAGGCCATCGGTATAAATTGTCAGTCGTGACGAGGGTGGGATTGTTATTTTCTGAGTCACGTACTCTGCTCCTTCCCAAATGCCGAGAGGCATCCCGACACCATCAGCGTCCCCCACTTCTTCAATTGTACCATCTTCCAGACGTTGTAAAATTGGTAATGGGTGCCCTGCGGCTGCCCACTCAAAAGTATGTTTTTTGGGGTTCAGCACACCGTACAACAATGTGATGAAGCCTCCGTCATCATTCACAATCGTCTGGTTCGAAAGGTTTTCGTTGATCGCCCGCACGAAATCGGAAGTCTTTCGATATCGTTTCGATGGAAACATCTGAATCAGTGTGTGTAATGTCATAATCGACATGCACGCCTTCATGCCGTGCCCGGAAGCATCGCCAACAATCAAGGCGATGTTACCATCGGGCAACGGTAATGCATTGTAATAATCCCCTCCGGCCATTGTCACCGGATGCCCACCATAGACGCTGATTTCCGAAGACTCGTATCGTCCCTGCACCCCATAACCCGGGGGCATTTCGAGCAGACGCGGAATAATCGATTCCTGCAATTTACGAACCGAATCGATCTCCTGACGGAGCTTTTCGGAAATCAGCCGCTCCCGTTCTGCGCGAACAGCATCGACCGCAGAGGCCAAAGCTGCCTGCAACAGAAACATGTAGTCCTTGTTCTGATCCCGAATGACATAACTTCGCATGCCCGAAGTCAGGAAGCGGGCGATACGATAAACGTCGTTCTGTTCAACTGCCCCGACAACAGGGTGATCAGCGGAGAATTCCAGAAGTTTCTGAAACGCCTTGAATGCAGTATCGGTATCTGGCGAGCCGGTGTTGATCAAGAAGGCATCCCAGGGAGGCCCCTGTTTGGCCGTTGCCAGAAACTCCTCCCAATCTGTCTTGATAACAACCTCGTTATCATCAACATTGAGATATAGCTCCAGCAGATCCACTTCTTCCTGTTTATCCCAGCCAACCAAGACTCGCATTTTGACCCGCCTATTGAAAAAATCGCACCGCCCCGTCTCTCATTCGCCCCCAGACTCCTTGCGTTCCCAGTGAAAATAGTCAGGAATTACGACTGGAATATATGACTATGGTGACGTCCATCAGAGGAATCCGACCGCGAGAGGTGCATCGTCTACCCGTTATCACAGCACCCAGGAACACAGCACTCAAGATCGCCAATCCTGAATCAACACGATCTCGACAGCATGTAGTTAAATCAATTTTGATGCGTTACCCCGTCTTCTTGCAAGCCCGCTGCCCCCCTTTTGTAACCCTTTCCTGTATTTTCCCAAAAACGAATTCATCTGTCATCGGGCGCAGGAGCAATCATGGTAACAATTCGATGTGTGTAGAATAGGTAAGATTCTGCTGGCGTATTACAAAGAAATTTGAGGAAATCATCGCATTTTGGTCTGTATCAGTTGAAATTCAGAAACTGTTTCGTACTAATGAACCGTAGATGCTGTCTCTGCGTTATAAACGTTGGACGACGCATTCCGTCGGAAGAATGGATGGGCCATTTTGATTGTGCCGGCGGGTATAAGTGGGTCTCGAGTAATGACTTTCGAAGAAAGAGGATGGAAATGAATCTTGCACAAATGTGGAAAACCGGTTTGGCCGTTTTGTTCGGCTTCACTCTGACACTCTCAACAATCGGCTGCAAACCTGCTGACAATGGCGGTTCAGGTGGCGGAGACGCCGCTCCTGCAGCTGCACCAGAAGGTGGCAGTGGCACCGAGGGAAGTGGCGAAGAAGCTCACGCCGAAGGCGACGGACACGATCACGCTGCTGAAGGTGACAAGAAGGCTGAAGGCGACAAAGCCGAAGCTCCTGCACCTGAAAAGAAAGCAGAGTAGTATCAACTATCGAATTGATGTTGAACGTCGTTCAGCGTTTTTCACTTGTGAAATGCCTGAAAATGATGCACATCAAGAGCTGCTTGCAGCAGTAAGTAGTTGATGGGGTACTCTGTGCCCGGAAAGAAAACGGCGAGCCGTACACAGCCTGTTGTGTGCGGCTTCTTTTTTGATTCGACTTATTCTGAACGGAGGGACGTCGTTGAAAGCGTCTTCTCGAACTGTTGTTCTGCTCGGCCTGGTTCTCTTTCTGGAAAGTTTTTCTTCACCAGGAACAGGTTGCGCCGTTGAGGCTGCGGAACCAATGACATGGCCCCGATTCGACGGGCCGCAACATAATCGTATTTCCCGGGAAACCCGTTTCACTTTTCAATGGCCTCGGGACACCTCTTCGAATCCCGATCTTGCGAATTTGCCTCTTTGGACCTTGAACCACCTGAAAGGCGATTCTGCTCCGCTGGTATTCAACGACAAACTCTACCTTGCCTCAACACAGTCAGGACAGATCGAGGGGACGGGTCAGTCTCTTTCACACCAGATTTTCTGCTGGAATGTTCATGGTCGGGACCCCGAGTTTGTCTATCAATACTCAATGCCGGCGAAGGCAGAAATTTCCCAGCGCGAGTACAGCCAAACACAAGTGCAACCAGAAGCGAAACAGGCACCGATCCTGGTCGGCGATCCCCTGTTGAGACAATTATTTTCGCTCTCCAGGTCAGGGGAACTTCATGTTCTGGATAGCGACTTGGGACATCTACTCTGGAAAAAATCGTTGTCTCACATTGTCGGACTGCAAAGCGATCCGGTTTCCATCGCTCCTCCACTTATTTTTGAACAATGCCTGGTTATCCCGGTTAGCTGGAGTAACTCCGAACAAACAAAAGCGACAAATTGGCTTGTTTCTCTGGATCGCAGAAATGGGCAGGTCATCTGGGCCATTCAAAGTGAGCAGTCAACGCTTTCCGAAACCTTGCCCGCTGCAATCTCCGCGGTCTATCGCCATCAGGTTGTCGCGATTGCCCAACTGGAACCGGGTGTCATCCGTCTTGTGCAAATGAGAACAGGCAAGCCCGTAGCCATGTGCAAACTGTCCGATCCGCAGGCATCAGTTCGGGAACTGCTTTTTGAATCGGAGCGTCTCGCCGTCCTGTCCGGAAAATCCCGAAAACAACCCGAGAACACTGAAAACCCGGACGCGATCGAGTGGTGGATCGACCTGTTTGATCTCCCTCCCGAAGTGGATCCCTCCTCTTCAGGATCAAATATTTCGACTGGAGTAAATAAAAACGAAATCAAGGCAGCGACACGGATTCGCCCAACCGCTTCCCTGATGACGACAACTCTGCTCCATGAAAACAGATTGTACACTTTCAATGCAGAAAGTTTGCTTCGCGAATACGAGATTCCATCGGGGAAAAAACTCTCGGAATTGGTGCTGGACGATGTTCCTCTGACACCACCGGTCGCGGACATGGAAAAGGATGCCGGAAACGTCGATGTTTTGGAAAACGACAGAAAAACAGAACCTGCATTCCCTCATCTCATCTTTGCTGGTCAACAGTTACTGGCGACATCAACAGGCGGTCGCTGGTGTTCTCTGGACGCCAATATCGATGGCGATGAACCTGGCATGAAAATCAGCTCGTGCCAAAACGTCGAACCTGTCCTTGCAGTCCCGGTTCTCTCCAAAAGCAGGATCTATATTCGACAGCCGAATGCGCTTTCCGCGATCGGCCCGATTGACAACACCAGCGCGGCGTCGGAAATTCTCGAACCGCTATCAGTCCTGGCGAAAGAAAAGGAATCCTCAAGACCGGGCGGGATAATCCTTTCACCCGGCATGCAGGTTTTAAGGACTGGCTGGAAGCAAAATCTTCAGGGACAGCTCTACAATGACCGTGGTTTCTTCCTGCGATTGGTCAAACCGGATGAGATCCAGTGGAGCGAACCACTGTTCGGGAAACTTGAAAAAAAGACGGGAACCTATTTTGCTCCTGCTTCCCTTCCGGGAGGTACAAACGGGACAGAAATCGAAATCAAGGCGAAATACAACTCATTTTCTGCCCGGGCAGTCATCCGCATCGATCAATAATTCGCACCAATGTGCATAAAAAGGGTTGATCTACCCGAAAAGCTTACTGATGACTTCTCCCTCATCGAGCAGATTATACGGACGGCCCAATTTATCGGTTGCTTCCAGATTGTGAATTCCCATCGCATGATAGACAGACTTGGTGATGTCTGCCGGCGTCACACGATCCGTTTCCGGATACTCGGCCCGTTTGTCACTCGAACCGTAGGTCTGGCCACCACGGATGCCCCCGCCTGCCAAAACGTCTGTCAAACAATGCGTCCAATGGTCTCGACCTGCTCCAATAGCACCACCGCTGCGAGGGTCGCCGATTTTCGGTTTGCGCCCCATTTCACTGGTAACCAGCAACAATGTTTCATCCAGCATGCCCCGGTTGGAAAGGTCCTCGAGCAGGGCAGAAAAACAGCGATCAAATTCGGGCATCAGGTTTTCCTGCAAGCATTTGAAGTTGTTGCTATGCGTATCCCACCCGCCCGCGCTGGCACATTTCCTGGCCAGTTTCCGGGCATCCTCCTTCCAGAATACCGTAATGAATGGAACTCCCACTTCCGCCAGTCTTCTGGCCAGTAGCAAACTCATTCCGTTGATCGACTGGCCATATCTTTCGCGTATTGCCAGCGGTTCCTGTGAAACATCAAAGGCCCTGGTCGCCCCGGAAGACATCAACAGGGAAATCGCTCTTTCCTGATGTTTCTTCAGCGTTGCCCCTTCCATTTCGTTTTCAAGAAGCCGGCGAGCCGCATCGATTTCCCGTAGCAGCGAGTACCGATCACCTAGCCGATCCGCGGTAATGTCTCCTTCAAGAACAAGCGAAGGGGCTTGAAAACTTAACAGCTTTTGCGGATTCCCATTGACGTAAAGCGGATCATATTCGACACCAATGCGAGCCGCGAATTGACCGGGCCGGGTGTATGGCGCTTTGCTCGGCTTGTGAGGCAACGTAATCGCATTGGGGAGCACCGCATTGGGTTTCGTTCGGGAGGCAACAACCGATCCCATGAACGGCCAGTCATCGGGGAACGGCGTCCGATTGTTTCCCAATCGAACGAATGACTGATCGGGAACATGCCCGGTCAAATTATAATAGTAACCGGCATGATGATCGTTCGTATTGACTGTCGCTCCGACGCTGTTCACCACCGCCAGGTGATGAGCCTGTTTCGCGAGCATTGGGAGATGCTCACACAACCGCACGCCGGGCGCAGAAGTTTCAATCGGTAGAAACGGCCCTCGAAAATCGGCTGGCGCATCTGGTTTCATATCCCACATATCGATATGCGAGGCACCGCCGCACAGAAAAAACAGAATGGTCGACTTTGCCTTCGCAGTTGAACTGGCAGCGACGGCATCTCGATGTCCCCAAGCAGTCCCAGCCAATCCGCAACTCGATGCCACCAAAAACGCGCGCCGTGAAACCGCTGAAGAGTTCGTCAAAGATTGAAGATTCATAGGATCCATTTCCCGAGAAAGAAAGTAAACCGGGCCAACCCCGTTTGATCACAACACCACGCCATCGCTTTAATCCGTCGCTTTAACAGAACGCAATCCAACGTAAGCGTGTTATATTAAACTGAAACTATACTGGATAGAATCCAGCCTTACTGAAAATGCACACCTTGATTCACGTCACTCATATCAATTCTGCCAGTGGGGCGGCATCGTTTTCCACAAGGTATTGCGGACGACCGTTCAAATCATTGATGGTTGTTGTCCTGGTGTCGATTCCCATGTTGTGATGCAGCGTCGAAAACAGTTCCGGGAAGGTGACGGGGCGTTTAACGGCTTCGCCGCCGAGCCTGTCAGTTTCACCGATAACCTGTCCGGTTTTCATTCCACCGCCAAAGAGAAACGCAGAATTCACACGAGGCCAATGATCACGCCCAACCTGCGAACTGATCTTCGGTGTGCGTCCGAATTCCCCCCAAATCGCAACGGTGCAATCATCCGCCATGCCCCGTTCATGCAGGTCTTCAATCAAGGCGCTGACACACTGATCAAACACAGGGAAATCGATCGCCTCACGTTTGAAGATGGAATTGGAATGATTTTTGCCGCCGCCATGCCAATCCCATTTGCTGTAATTGAGTGTGACGACACGTGCTCCCGCTTCGATCAATCGGCGAGCCACCAATAAACTTTGAGGCACACGGGGAGCCCCATTGCCATCCATGTGAATTTTGGGATCGCCTGTCCCGTACCGCTTCACAATCTCGGGATCTTCTTTGGAAAGATCAAGTGCATCAGCCAGTTTTGAAGAAGTCAAAACACCCATCGCCTGCTGATTGAAAGTATCCAGGCCGTCCATCATGCCGGACGCATCCGCCTGACGCTTGAATTGATCGAGGCTCGTTAACAATTCTTTCCGATTCCCGAGCCGTTCCAGCGTAATTCCATTGAGAACCATATCCTGCCTGGTGTCTCCGAGTGGCCGGAATGGAGATTGCGACACGCCCAGAAACCCGGGGCCAGGTTCGTTATAGGGACCGTGCGTGCAAGGATAGCACAAACTGACAAACGGCGGCGCGGTTCGATCAACCGCTCCTTGCAGTTTGGAAATTGTGGAGCCGAATTGTGGCCAACCGCCGCCCGGTTTCGGCTTTTTGGGATCGTGCCCGTTGAAACACTGAATCGCATCGTGACCACTCTGTGAACCGACAATTGAGCGCACGATGACAGCTTTGTCCATCAGCCTTGCCAAAAGCGGAAACGCCTCACAAATTTCAATGCCGGGGACATTCGTCTGAATTGGTCGCCACGGGCCTGCAATTTCCTTCGGGGCATTCGGTTTCAGATCGAACATGTCCTGATGTGGTGGCCCGCCAACAAGATAGATCATGATGACTGACTTATGTTTGGGAATCTTTCCCGCCGATTCAGCCGCCAGCAATTGAGGCAAATTCAAACCAGCCAGCCCGAGACCTCCCCCAATCCGAAGAAAGTTGCGACGGGATGACCCATCACACAACCCGTCTCCAGCCTGTTGCCCTCCCCAAACCGTCAACATAACCAGGCGCCTCTCATTTGGGAAAATCGTGATCTGTGCGTACGGAGCCCCAACCGGTAGCCATTGATAACCGAGGCCTCCCACCGACCTGCATTATACAACAGGCAAATCCGGATATGGAACCCGAATCATTCCATCCCGGGCAGTTTTACACGACACGAGTTTTGCACGAGTCCCTCAAACCTCATCCCGACTGCCACGATTCCGGTGAACCGAGCACGCCAGGTAACGCAGGATACCTGAACTCCTCCTAATCTGCCGCTTCAGTGTTGCCACATTTACTCTTTCAACAAGCCTGCGTAAGCAGTCAATCCCCTTCTCGCTTTATACGGCAAACCGGCATCTGAATAGCTGCAAACTAGCTCAGCAAGCCTGCAATCGGGCTTCCCTCGTTGGCAACGCGAAAAGGACGGCCATTAGGAGCGACAATTTCTTCGTTGAGTGGCAATCCCATCGCCGAGGCAATCGTGGCATTGAAATCTTCAACGGCGACCGGATCATCATCGGCATACTTGCCTTCCTCGTCCGAGGAACCGTAAAACTGCCCCGTTTTAATTCCCGCCCCCGCCAAAACGCTGGAAAAGGCAGCAGGGTGGTGATCACGACCGGCATTCTGGTTGATCTTGGGAGAACGACCAAATTCGGTGGTAAGAACAACCATCGTTTCCTTTAGAAGCCCCCGCTGATCCAGATCTTTCAACAGAGCTGTCATCGCTTTATCCAGAACGCCAAGCCGATCGGGAAGGCGATTGTAAATATCGGTATGCATATCCCAACCGCCATAGGTCACTTCGACAAAACGGACATTTTTTTCCACCAGCCGACGGGCAAGCAGGCAACCTTGACCAAAACGATCCCTGCCATATTCATCACGAACTTCCTTCTTTTCTTCATTAAGATCGAAAACTTTCAACTCATCGCTGGAAATCAATCCTGTTGCCTGCTGATAAAACTCGTTATACGCTTCAACTTTGGATTGCTTGTATTTCGCCTGAAAGGATTTGTCAAACTTGCTGATCAGGTTCAGGCGACGATGAAATGACTCCTCCGTCAGATAGTCCGGTGCTTTCGTGTTCTCCAATCCACGAATAGGATCGCCCACCGGAAGCGGACTGGTGGAAGGGGGAAGATATCCATTCCCCGGGTGCCTCGCCTCACCCCCGATAATGACATTATCGGGAAGCAACTTGTTTCGTTTACCCTGCAAGTGCATCGCCATCGATCCCAAATGCGGGTGCCGGATCGTTGCAATTCTCTTATAGCTGGTACGCATCAAATAGCGAGCCCCTTCATGGTCGGCCGTTTCGGTATGCATGGAACGAATCACGGCCAATTTGTCAGCCTGGCTTGCCAAACCTGGCAAAAGAGAACCAAACTGCATCCCCGGCACGTTCGTCTTGATCCCCCTGGTCTCTCCTTGAACTGAGGAACCTGGCTTCAAATCAAATGTATCCAGGTGAGTCATCGCACCGGTCATAAACAGATAGATGACATTCTTCGCCTTTACAGTCGACTTTCCGGCAGGGGCAGCAAGAAGTGGTTCAGAAAGCAGAGGCAGCGAGGAAACCCCCAGGCAGGCTTTGGCCGCATACTCCATGAAATTGCGACGGGATACTTCGTAACCGGAACCGGTCATTTTATTCAACATGGCAAAATTGTCCTTACAACTGCTCAAATACTTTATAGTGATCGATTATGTCTGGATGCTACGTTTCAGAAGAGAGTGGGATAACGCAACTATTTCACAAAAAGAAATTCTCGCGTGTTTACCAGGGCCCAGACGACATTGCCATAACCGGCTGCGCCATTTTCCCTGACCTCCTGCAGCGCGATCTTTTTCTCCTCTTCGTTGGGAAAACGGCTCAGAATGGAAAGAAAAATTGTATCGATACGATCCTCGGGAGTTTTTTTGGCCTGGACATTTGCGACCAGACTCGAATTTTTGTGCAGCAGCAAGTGGGTCAATGGCCCGTTGAACATCTGCAGGATTTGAGGAACCGAACCATCATCGTAATTTCCCTGAATCGTTTCCCGGTCGGACTGGCCAAACTGCCTCAAAAAATGGGAAGGAGGCACCGGTTGCGGTAGTTCGGACGCCCTGACCAGCAGCAGATTCTGATGCCTGAATTTTTTATCTCTCGCATTTCGGAATTTGTAGGAAGTAACCCGGCGAAGCTCCTTATCCCGCGCGAATACTTCCTCCGGCGTGATGCTGGCCAGATCGATATTGAGAAGATTCGCCTGCACGAAAGCGGGCTCGCGCTGATACTCTTTGGGAGGCGTGACAGCAATATTGATGAAGGAATCCCAAACCTGTTCGGGAGTCATCCGGCGAAGAATTGGCCCCGGAAAGTGGTAATCGGTTCCCAACTCGTTTTCCACCAACGTCGCCTCTCTTTGATACGTTTTCGTATTATAGATGATGCGCATGAACTCCTTCATATCGAAATCCAGTCGGTGCATTTCCGAAACCAGAAAATCGAGCAATTCCGGGTTCGTGGCGACGGTGTCATCTTTCATATCATCGACCGGTTCAATAAGCCCCAAACCGAAGGCACGCTTCCAAAGACGGTTGACAATCGTCTTGGTAAATCGTGGATTCTCTCTGGAGGTGATCCACCTGGCAATGACCTGACGCGGATTATCGCCGGGCTTGAGAACCGGTTGAGGATCAAACAGGGCATGAGGAGTCACCTTTTCCCTTGGTTTGCCATTGTCGTATTGATAGTCTTTGGGCAACACCAACAACCGGTTGATGTCATAAACTTCCCGCAGATTGGCATTCAGAAAACGGTTGTACTTCCCTCCGCCGTCGTATTTGTCGTCAATTTTTTTAAGCTCATTCCGAAGGTGGGCCACAATGTTCTTTCCACCGAACATTTTGTCACGCGCACTTCGATTGGTTCTTACGCCGTAGGTATAGGCCGCCATCTCGTAGAATTCTTTTTGTGTCCAGCGATCAAACGGATGATCATGACACTGGGCACACCCAATTTGGGTTCCCAGAAAAATACGAACCGTGTTGTTGACAGCATCCAGGGGCATCCCGGCATCCCGTTGAATATATCCGACTGCGGGATTTTCCCATATTTTCCCCTCGGCTGTCAGCATCTCGTAAACGAATTTGTCGTACGGTTTGTTTTCTTCAAAACACTTTTTCACCCACTCGGCATAGGGGCGACCGGGCACGTTATTGGTTATCCTGTCGGAAATACGCAAAATGTCCGCCCAGTAATTGTAACTATGCGAAGCGTAACCCGGACTCTCCAAAAGCTTGTCAATCAGCCGCGCCTGCTTCCCTTTCGCCTTGGTGCGAATATAAATCCTCGCCTGCTTGTACTTTGGCACAGCTCCGGTAATGTCCAGATAGAGTCGCCTGACAAGCTGTTCATCACTGGCCATCGGGTTCGGCTTGATACCATGCTTGCGATAGTTTGACTCTACCAAAGTGTCAATCACTCTCGCCGAGCGAAGCACCTGCTTTTCCTGGTCATCCCTCAAAGGAGCAATTTTTATCGGACGAACAGGCACAGGAACCACTTCCTGCTTCTTCGGCTTCCTCCGCTGAGCCCGAACATCCTGCCCCATCACAGCTACTGCAATTGCACAAAGAAAGAAACAGGTCTTTTTTCCACACATATAAGCTCTTCCTCAACTCTGTTTCAACACGGCTTTTGTCCAGCACTCCCCGGCAGCGTATCCGCCCCGCAGGCCTACCCTGTTGCAGCTGCCTAAAAATCCCCAGCCCGACAAGCATCTTCAACCCGACAAGCGTAGCCTCAAAGGTAACCGCCCGTCTCCTCCCCACCCATACCTGACGAGAGCGGGATATGTTCGCAATAAAATCAGGCAGTGAAAGTCTTTTACCAGAGAAACAGGTAAAACAGTCCCATGCTAACA
>JALWSL010000611.1 GCA_027080405.1 Planctomycetaceae bacterium | reverse complement strand
AAGATCGAAGATTTGCCGGGATTCGGCTGCCGCCCTTTTTTCGCATCAGTCGTTCAGGCGAAGATTGCTGGATGCCTGTTTGGCGAGTGCAGCGAACTTTGCAGGCAGAGCGGTCGGATAGAGAATGAGATGCCTGGCCATTGCCCGGCCCAGCGTTCAGCAACGTTCCCCTTGCTGTTTACAGCATTCGTCTGACAGCATCCGTCGCCTTTGGTTCATCCCGTCCCTATCTTTCTGTTCCCATCGTCTTTGTGGGTAAGGTATTACGGCCTTGTTGTATCTGCGTTCTGTTCTGTTTATACTGCCGGTTTGCACGAATTGAAAATCGTTCTCCCGGAATCTGTAGCAGTAACAGAACAGTAACGAAACAGTAGCATAGTCGCATGGCATCTTCCTCACCAACCCGCATTGAGCTTCCTGTTCTTGATTTCGATGAGCAGGAGCCGGTGCTGTTTGAATCGCCTTTGAGGGCGATTAACGCCCAGGCTGAAAAAACCTGCCGGCTGGTGACGTTGGGCTGTAAGGTGAATCAGTATGAAACGCAACTGGTTCTGGAAACGTTGCGGCAGAACGGTTATCGGGAAGCGAAACCGGGGGAGTCGGCGGATTTGTGCGTGGTGAATACGTGCACGGTGACCAACTCGGGCGATTCGAAATCGCGTCAGATCATTCGGCAACTTTCCCGGAAAAATCCGGGCACGCGAATTCTGGTGATGGGCTGTTATGCGACGCGCGATCCTGAAGCGTTGGCAGAGCTTCCCTCGGTGTTCGAGGTCATCACCGATAAGCGGGAACTGCCCGATGTTCTTGAACGTCATGGCATTGTCGATATGCCGAGCGGCATTTCCCATTTTGAGGGACGCAAACGAGCTTACGTGAAAGTGCAGGATGGCTGCATTCTCAAATGCACGTACTGCATTATTCCGCAGGTGCGCCCGGGTTTGCAGAGCCGCCCTGTTGAGCAGATCGAAAACGAAGTACGTCGGCTGGTTGATAATGGATATCTTGAAATTGTGATTACCGGCGTGCATGTCGGTCACTACGGTGTGGAGACGACGCGGGGGAAATCGGGGAAAGAACCGTTTCGGTTATGGCATCTGTTTCAAAGACTGGATCGCATTCCGGGCAACTGGCGGATGCGGCTTTCCAGTATTGAAGCAATTGAAATCAACAGGGATTTCATCAACGCGGCCCGGGACTGCGAACACCTTTGCCCGCAATTTCATCCTTCGTTGCAAAGTGGTTCAGAAACGGTTTTACGCCGCATGCGCAGACGGTACAGCATTTCCAGATTTCTCGATAAACTGCACATGATGAAAGAGGCTCTCGATCAGCCCGCTTTCACCACGGATGTGATTGTCGGCTTTCCGGGAGAAACGGAAGCGGAGTTCGAGGAGACAGTTCAGGCGTGCAAACAGGCGGAGTTTTTGAAGATTCATATTTTCCCGTTCAGTGCGCGTGAAGGAACACGGGCAGCCGAATTTGAGGGTCAGGTTTCGCCCGAGTTGATCAGACAGCGTGTGGAAAGACTGGCAGAGGTGGAACGTCAGTTGGCCGGGGATTACTATCGGCAGCGGGTCGGGAAACTTTCGCAGGTGCTGGTGGAACGGGTTTCGAAAAATCATTCCGGTTTGGTTCGTGGGAGCGATGAGCGCTACGTGCCGGTTGAATTGCCGGGAAGCGAGGCGGATATCGGAACCTTCGTCACGGCGAAAGGAGAAGAGTCTTTTCGGGACTTTTTACGGGCTTCCCGAATGGAGACGATAGATGTTTCCTGACCGGGCGGAACCGAATGCAGGCAGAGAACATGATTGAGCACAGGGAACACAGAAAGACGCAAAGTCGATAGAGAGTCAATAATCGAGGAGAAAAAAGGAGAGAGAGAGTTTCACGCAGAGACGCGAAGATGCAAAGGGAAGGGGACGTGCGTGAGACACTCAAGGGTGCGTCTCGGCATGCCGGAGAGTTGCTCTCTTCGCCACCCTGTCGTCGCGGAGAGTGGGGCGTACTCGACAGAGTTCCATTTTTGTTGAATCAGGGTCTCAATGAGAAATCAGGATGAACAGCAATCCATTCAAACCGAGTCTGTTTCATTGTGAAGAACTGGGGGGAATCACCCTGATCCGATTTCACCAGGAAATGCTCACGGAGGAAATCAATATTGATCAACTGAAGCATGAACTGGCGGCTGTTCTGGAACAGACCGGCAACGAGCAGATGATTGTTTCGTTGAAAAATGTTGTCCATATCACTTCTTCGGTGCTGGGAAACCTGATTCATCTGCACAGACACCTGCAACGTCTGGAAGGTAACATGGCCTTGTGTGAACTAACGGATAACGTGATGGAGATCATGAAGACCAGTCGGCTTGATACCTATTTTTCAATCTACCCGGGTATCGAGGATGTGCAGGAGAGCTGGAGTGAGACCGGATCGTAAATCGTAAGTTGTGTCAGTACGGGTAACCCGGCAGGACACCGTTCGCACCAGTTGTAGCCCCGGTTGTAGCCCATCGTACAATTGGAACATGGCTATTGTGGCATTCGTTACGTTTCGGTCGCGGTGCGTACAGCGTTCCCTACCATTGCTTATGGGGAAAGTTACAATTATAACATTGGCACCTTTATTACATTGTCAGCCTGTTGCCGTCGCTTTGTCGTTGTCGAGTGCAGCGTGTGCCATGCGTCGTTACCTGGCTGCGTGTTGGGGTCATGAAAACATCTTTCAGTAATCGGGGGGTTGCGGTTGTCGAAGTTTATTGCGATCGAGGGCATTGATGGTTCCGGCAAAGGGACACAGACGGCTGAATTGAAAAGGTATTTCGACCAATCGGGACTTCGCTGCTCCACGATCACGTTTCCGCGTTACAGTGAAACGATGATGGGAAAACAGATCGGGCGGTTTTTGAATGGGGAGTTCGGCCCACTCGAACATTTGCACCCGATTCCGATTTCCCTGATGTACGCTGTTGAGCGATTCGAATCGCGTGGTTTGATCGAAGAAAAATTGCAGCAGTGCGACATACTGATTGCAGATCGATATGTCGGTTCCAATCTCGCGCATCAGGGCGCGCATCTGAGTGGAGAACGACGGCGGGAATTTCTGGAGTGGATTGGTCAGGTCGAATACGGGTTGTTTGGCGTCCCCCGTCCGGATCTGGTGATTGTGCTTGATCTTCCGGCTGATGACTCGGCGGATCGGGTCGCGATGAAGAATGCGCGCGACTACACCGATCAGACAACCGATCTGCACGAGTCGGATCGGGACTATCTGCAGTCCGTTCGCGAAGTCTATCTTCAATTGTGCGAACAGAATGAAACGTGGCATCTTTCACCCTGCCTGAATCAGAGCGGAGAGGCCCTGAGTGTCGAACAGATACAGGCCAATCTGCGGGGGCTGATCAACCAATACGTTCTGAAATAGCAGACGTTCCGGGACAGGACGAACGGGCATCGGGCATCTGAATTGAGCAGTTATTGTCTCTCGATGGGGATCAAAACCCTCGCCTTTAGGCGAAACCTTCAGGTACACTGCCAAGTATGGAAAACTATCGCAGTGGCGCACATACTCGT
>JALWSL010000610.1 GCA_027080405.1 Planctomycetaceae bacterium | reverse complement strand
CGATACCATTTTTGAAGGGGTCTGCCGGTTGTCGAAGCAGCACACCTTTCGAGCAGATAAAAGCACGGCCGGTTATCTTCGGAATGATCTGATTCGAATGATCGATTCGGTAGGATGCCTTGAAGCGACTGCCGATTATGCTTTCCTGAACCCACTGTTCGCCCGGTTGCAGTTTCCCATCCGCAGCCAAACAGGCGAGTTTGGCACTCGTCCCCGTTCCACATGGCGAACGATCAAATGCTCCTCCGGGGCAATAGACAAAGTTTCGACTATTCGCTTGCGGGGAAATTGGTTCTCCAAAAAATTCGATGTGATCAATTTCCGCCCCATCCGATCCCGTAATATGGTCGCGGTTGAGGGCTTTTCGGATTCGACAGGCTGCATCTGATAACTGGTCGATATTATTGGAACTGAGCGGAATTGGGCTGTTCTCGACAAGAAAGAACCAGTTTCCTCCCCAGGCAATGTCGCCGGTAACTTTCCCGATGCCTTCAACCTCAACGGTGACATGACTCTCCAGTCGAAAGCAGGGGATATTTTCGATTGCGACCTCGTGCGGACTGAGCAAGTCTACTTCAATGACTCCCACGGGCGTCTCAAATTGCTGTTTTCCCAGTTCGATCCTTCCAAGATGATGCAATGTGACGGCAACACCAATTGCACCATGGCCACACATGCCAAGATAGCCGATGTTATTGAAAAAAATGACACCGGTGACACACGATGAGTCAGCTGGCTCAAACAGTAAAGCGCCAACCAGCGCTTCGCAGCCCCGTGGTTCCTTGATGACCGAACGTCGAAAAGTATCCGAGTCTTTCCGTAGTCGATCAAATTTCTGCCTGATCGTGCCAGCTCCCAACTCGGGCCCACCTTGAATAATCACGCGAGTCGGTTCGCCTTCGGTGTGGGAATCGACATAGTGGATTTCGCAACCGGAACTGTTCATGCCTCTTTCCCCGGCCAACTGTCCCACCAGTTACGGAATGTCCTCCACTGCTGTTCGAGAAATGAACGCTGCGAGCTACTGAGTGCATCGCTGGAGTGAACGTGGTGAGCGTATTCCGGATTTCCTTCAAGAACCATCAAATGCTTGTAATAAAGCACCAGATCAGGCCCCTCGTCGTATTTTGAAAGTACCGCGAGTGCTTCGCTCAGTTCCAGGGCCAGGCGTCTGGCCTCGCCAATTCCATCGGCAGCCTGCTGGCACAAATCAATCAGCCGCAACACCGGGCGGGGTAAGGCATTCCCGACACCTGTAATGGCCCCAACGGCTCCACAGCGGACGAATCCATGGTAGACCTGCGTATCGACTCCCACCATCAGTGAGAGTTCCGGATGCCCACTCGTAATCGATTCTGCAGCGTAAGTCAGGGACTCTGCGCCACCAAACTCCTTGAAACCGACCAGATTGGGAAACTGGCTCCTCAGATCAAAAAAGAGATCCGCTTTTGTTTCAAAGCCATAGTGTGGGCTGTTGTAAATCACTGCCGGCAGCCCATCTGCAGCTTCCAGAATTCCGGCAAAATGCGCCCGTTGGGCAGAAGAAGATGTTCCTCTGGAAAGGACCCGCGGAATCAGCATCAAGCCGGCTGCGCCTACCTCCCGGGCGTGAGAGGCATGTGCAGCTGCCAGCGCGGGATTCTGGGCTCCCGTCCCGACCACCACTGGTACGTTGGCCTGGACAAGTTGTCTGACGCCTTCCTGCCGCTGCGTGTCTGAAAGCAGGGGCCACTCCCCCATGGAACCACAATAAACAACGCCTCGCATTCCTTCATCGACCAGTTCGCAAGCCTTTGAAACCAGCGCGTCAAAATCGGGCCGACCATCAGCAGAACAAGGAGTCATCAGTGCCGGAATGCAACCCTGGAATATGTCTGTCTTGGGGATCACTGCCAAACTCACCTCTCTCCACAAAAATCACTGGAACAAAGAGCGACTGTCGAACAATAACTAATCCCGCATGCGTTGCAAATGGTGCAGGCTTGAATCCGGACGCCCCTCTTCCCGATTTACATCACTACTCCCCGGGGAGTGATCAGTAAACGAGGCAGCGAAACAGGAATCTGGCAAGAGCTCAACTAGCCGAACAGATCGCTGATCGATTCGTTTCGATGGATCCTGCGGATCGCTTCACCAAGTAACGGCGCAATGGAAATTGTTTTTAGTTGAGGAGGCTTCTGTTCCGGTTTCAGATTGATGCTGTTCGTCACCACAATTTCCTTGACCGGAGCCTCGGCAAGCAGTCTGGTCGCTGGCCCGCACAAGACACCATGTGTCGCGGCTACATAGACCTCCCCCGCTCCATGCTCCTTGGCGGTCCGCACCGCTCCGCAGATGGAGCCGGCCGTGGCTATCATGTCATCGAAAATCAGAACCGTCTTGCCTTCGATTGGTCCACCGATCAAATTTGCCTGCAAGGTTTCCATTGCGCTGGCTCGGCGTTTGTCAATGATAACTAACGAGCCGCCCAGTTTGCGGACGTGCTTGAGGGCTCGCTTGATGCTACCCTCATCGGGACTCATCACCACCAGATTGTCTCGTGGAATATCCAGTTCACGGAAGTATTCGTCAATCGCCGGGCCTGCATAGAGATGATCGACCGGCACATCGAAAAACCCCTGGATTTGTGCGGCGTGCAAATCGACAGTCAGAACCCGATCTGCGCCCGCTTCGGTAATCAGATTGGCGACCAGCTTTGAGGTGATCGGTACCCGCCCGGAATCTTTACGATCCTGCCTGGCGTAGCCGAAATAGGGGATCACGCAGGTTATTCTCTCCGCACTGGCTCGCTTGCAGGCATCAATCAGGATCAGCAGCTCCATCAAGTTGTCATTGACCGGCGGACTGGTCGGCTGGAAGATGAAAACGTCCCGCCCTCGAATATTCTCCTCCAGCTTGATGCACAATTCTCCATCAGGAAAATCGGAAACACTCACTTCTGCCAGCTGAATTCCTAGGTAGTCTGCCACCTGCTGGCCCAGTTCAGGATTGGCCCGCCCGCATATCAAACTGAGCTGGTCGTACATGAAACCAAATATCTTTCGTTTTAACGGTTGAAATCGGGCTGTTTGAACGGAAAACGGAAATCAGCAACACCCAGCCTGCAACGCTCATTCCCCTCGAGCAGCTATCGAAACGACTGGCCAACCAAACAAATGCGTAGCCAGCGTGAGTATAACTGACAGTTGACCTCAAGGGAATCGATGGGATGGACGCAAAAAATGGAACGGGCAGGCGTCAGCGAATGACAAAATCGGCAAGCAAAGCTAAAGAAACTGACCGATTCAAGACCGGCCCGCTTCCGTGCTGACGGAGATGCATGAATCGGTATCCCTGCCTGCCAACGGAAGGAGTTTCAAAAAGAACGAGATATTTCCGGCAGGCGATTAATCGCACCATCCGCCCAAATAGACTGAGCCGGTGGAAGCAGGCAGCCTACGGCAATCAACTCAAACATTTCTGTGAGGAAGCAGGGCAATCGCATGAAATTATGCCGGGTTTGCCGTTAAATATTGCAATAATTTTTTGAAACTCCAACTCGCTTTACGTCGTTTCAGTCTCATGCTCAGTTTTTCG
>JALWSL010000609.1 GCA_027080405.1 Planctomycetaceae bacterium | reverse complement strand
GTTTTCACCATCCTGCATTCAACAATGGAAAATGGCAGCTACATTGTGGAAGGGATGGTTAAAACGAGCACGAAAACGTTGCGAGGCTGGTTCTTCTGTCTGGCGTTTGTCAGTATCGGGCTGGAGACAAATTTCAAGGAGTTGGCGAAATTTTTGAAAGGGGGCAAACCGCTGATTCTGTATGTTACCGGCCAATCGCTGAATCTGATTCTCACCTTCGCAATGGCCTGGTTGATGTTTGAAGTTGTCTTCAAGGAATCGCTGCAAAAACTGGGAGCGCTATAATGAGCCCCACTTCTTTCCCAAATCGGCTTCGGGGCATCCTGCAACTGGCCGGCTGTCTGGCCGTGATTGCGGCTCTCTGGCTGGGTGTTCTCCCCTGGATCGCCGATCAACCGGCGATGAGTCAGCGAATCAAACAGCGGGAAGAACTCGGCATCGAAATGGGAGCCATGTTCTACACCGATCTGGAAGTGATGGGAGAAATCGAAGCCAATCTCGACACCTTCAAGGAGAAGCATCCCGACGCCTTGTGGAACCCCTGGAGCGACAATCGGTAGCGGCTTGCAGGCTTTCCCGGAATCGTTTACCCGCCCGGCCGCTTCAATCAATGACTTTTGCGATTCAATCGAGCGGCTTTTCCTCGTAGTCAGTCGGGTTGACCCATCCAGCCGGGATCCTTTTGCCCTTCATGTAGCGATTATAGTAATCTTTCTCTTTTGTATTGGCATAAGGATATTTTTCGAAAACCTCGCCATGCCCCAGAGCGCGGGGATCTTTCTGATGTTTCAGGCGGGTGAGCATGAAGGATTTCATTTCCGAAAGCTGCTTCTGGTAATCGGGACTATTCGCCAGATTATTCATGCAGTAGGGATCGTTTTTCACATCGTAAAGTTCCTGCGATGGTCGTTTCCCGAAACAGAGTTGCCAGAATCGGGCCATTTCCGGTTGCGTTCGCCCATCAAGAATTGCCGTTTTTGTCGGACTCCCATCACAGTTCAAATATCCTGTTTCCGGGTTCCCGGCTGGCCAGCGGGATGTTTCATAGTTGATCAAAAACAGCATTCCGTTTTTGACAATCCCGCGAATCGGATACCCCCAATCGTTCGGGCGACCGACATCGTGCCTTTCCTTGCCAATGAGAACGAAATCCCGTTGCGGAATCACTCGCCCTGATTTTTCGGATTGAATAATTTCCACCAGCGACCGTCCGGTTGTCGGTTGCATTCCGGCTTGTGTTGCATCCAGCCCGGCAAGTTCCAGAAAGGTCGGTGCGAAGTCGATGAAGCTGACGTAATCGTCAATCGTACGCCCCGCTTTTGCAATTCCCTTTTTCCACATGATTGCCAGGGGCAAGTGGTTCGACAATTCGTACTCCTGCCCTTTGATGCGAGGGAAAGGCATGCCGTTATCGGAAGTGACAACAACCAGCGTGTTATCGAGTTCCCCCCGTGATTCAAGCAGGTTGAGCATTTGCAGAAGATGCGAATCGAAATGTTCCACCTCGAATGCGTAATCGAGCATGTCATTGCGGATCACTTCGTTATCCGGCCAGAAGGGCGGAACGACATCGATCTGATCGATGCTCTTGCCTCCCTTTTTCACACCGGAACCGTATTCGTAACGCCGGTGCGGTTCAAATGAGCCGTACCAGAAACACCAGGGAGTACCGTCTTTTTTGGCGTTCAGAAAATCTCTGAAATTCCCGGCATAATCGATCCGCGATATCCCGGTTGTCGGCGGTTTTGTACGGGCGCGGCCAAAAACCTGTCCGGTCATCATCCGTCTTTTTCCCTGTTCGTCCAGCGCGATTCCCGGCGCCCAGCCCTTACCGGTTGAACCAACGAAATAACCGTTTCGGGCCAATACTTCAGCGTAAGTGGCAAATTCCCTGGGAAAAAAACACCAGTGGTTACAGGCCTGTTTCAGTTGCCAGGAGTTGCGCCCTGTTAAAATACAGGCACGTGAGGGGGCACACTTGGCGTTCGGGGTGTACGCCTTTGTGAAAAGCAGGCCTTCCCTGGCAACATAATCGAAGCCCGGTGTTTTCACCCAGTTGCACCCGTATGCTCCCATGTACGGGTAGGAAGCGTCATCTGCAATGCAGAACAGGATATTCGGACGTGCGGAAGATGCTGCGGAAGCCTGCTTTGCCAGGCCGATCGCCGGAAAAACAATCAGGCCCAACGGCAAAATGAAAAGCAACGCGATCACACTTATACGAATTTTAATCATCATGCACTTTCAATTCTCAACTCGAACACCGATTCTGCCGGCACCGTTTCCGAACTCATCCCGGAATTTACTCCTGCTGTATCGTTAGGGGGAGCACGGTAAAATCGTAACTCTGATTCACATCGGGCCACATCGGTATGTCGCCCTTAATTCGCAGGCTCCATTTGATCTTGTTATGACTGGCGTTGAAAGAGTGCATCGTATTCTCCGGGATGACAACTTCCAGTTCCCCTTCAGTCATCTCCATTGGCTGATCGGTTTCGAACAGATCCTCGCAATAGAATTCCCTGGTGTCGGTATAAGTACTGGTTCCCTGTTGATACTGAACCCATTCAGTGCCAACAAGCTGAATCTGCATTTTTCGTATTGAAGAGGTACTCCCCGGGAATTGCCAATTGAGAACGAAACTCTCCCCCAAAACCGTTGTCGCATCGCTGACAGTAACCTTTGGCTTCGGATTAAACAGGGCCAGAAACGTGTAAACGGCTGCCAGAATCGCGCCGATTCCAATCAGCACAAACGGAATCAGGAAGAATGCTAAAAACCAATTCTGTCTTCCATTCGCCCAGTCATCAACCACCTCATACAGAAAGAGTGAAACAATCCCATTCCAAAATAACGCGAAAATGGCGGCGAAGACAGCGCCCGTGATCGGGCTTGAACTCGATTTCAATTCGATCGGCCCGGTCGAAACGGAAGGTGTCTCCCAATCTCCATTTTGTCCCTCTCCCGTGGGAGACTGGCGTTGTTCCTTGATCGCCGCCTCTGTGCGCCACTCCTGATGTTTCACGCCGGTCAGTCTGCCTGTCATAAAACGCTGCACCAATGACCGGGAGAATATGAGGCCAAGCAGTCCGATGAACACAAAAACCAGCGGAAAGAGTCCTATCAGCAGCATCGGCGAAAAACTGCGATCCAGAACCGCCTCACTGTTGTTTCCCGGGTTCACATAACAGACCGTTTTCTTTCCCGGTTGAAGTTTGTTGACAACATGCTCCAAACTGGAACGGGATGCCCCCACGACTTCGTAGTTACGATATTTAGTACCACGAAATTCCTTCCCTTGAATTCTGTATTTATATTGAACCGCAATTCTGTTTTTCCCATTTTCTCTGATCACCCTGCTGGAAACGATTTCGCATGGCGTTTCCACCCAACTGGTCGTATCCAGATATTGCAGAACGGGAAAAAGAAACAGCGGAAATAGCACAACCGTGCCTACCAGAATGAAAAAACCGAAAAACAGGCCGAAAAAACAACCGCAGCCACGCTCAAGCGATCGGGAGTGCGACAACGCCTTGGAAGCCGATTTCAATGAATCATCCTGGGACATCTCTAAAG
>JALWSL010000608.1 GCA_027080405.1 Planctomycetaceae bacterium | reverse complement strand
GGTTGATTTTCCCGTTTTGTTGAACCGCTTGAACAACAGCAGTGAGCCGACCGCCCGGTTTGCATTGGCGAACACATTAGGAGGCGTTCTTGCCCTGGCAGGCGTTCTGATGATCGGATTTCTGTTCGAGTTGACAATCCAGAGGCAGCCCTGGTTGAAAATTGTAGCCGCCGGGTTGATGTCGATTCTGGTCTTGTATTGCCTGCTGTTGACCAAATCTCGCACGGCATTATTGGGAATGATTGCGGGAATATCACTCCTGCTTCTCTATAAAACTGTCCGCTCAACTCGTGTGCAACCCAAATATATTCTGGCAGGAGTTTTTACGTTGGGGTCGCTGGCCGTGCTGTTTTTAATTGCCTTTATGACCGGCGGGTTGGATATCGAAGTCGTGACAGAAGCGGGGAAGTCGTTCCGCTATCGTATTGAATACTGGATTGCCACATGGAACATGCTTTGCGACCACTTTCTGTTCGGAGCAGGTCCGGGGAATTTTCGGGAAGTGTATCTGGAATACAAACTCCCCGAGTCGAGTGAAGCGATTCTCGATCCGCACAACATCTGGCTCGATGCCTGGTCGCAAGGCGGGTTCGTTTCGCTTCTCGGGTTGCTGATCCTCTCTTTCTGCGTGATAAAAAAAATGTTTGGGGTCTGTCTGGGAGATGCATCAAGTTCATCCTGCAGGGACGACACTTATGTGATGGCTTCTACAAGACAGATCGTAACAGGAACAATTCTGCTTGTTCTGTTTTCTGGAATCCTTTCCTCGCCGGAACTTGCACTGCCGATTGAAGAGTTGATTGGCTGGGGAATTCTGATCGCTGCGGTTGCTTTTGCCTGGCTGCGGATCCTGAAGCCGGCGATGCTTTCCCTCTTTCTTCTGCTCTGTGCTGCAACAGCACTGTTTTTGCATCTGCAGGGAGCAGGAGGGTATTCGATGCCGTTTGTTATTCAACTTTTGCTGATTTTTTCTGTCGGGCAGTTCAGTTCTTCAAATGAAATCAGGATGCCCAATCGGATTTGCCTACCGGTTGGACTGGGAATCGGGCTGTTACTGACGGTTTTATGCTGGTTCACCGCAGTAGCTCCCAAATTTGCGGAAGGGGTTGCCCAGGCGGAATTGTATGAATCACGGTCGCTAAATGAATCGGAACGTATTCTTCAACGATGGACCCACCAGGATCAGATCAATCCTGAACCGTGGATGATGCTCGCCCAATTATATGAACGCAGTGCGACACAAACTCGAAGTGTTGAGCAATTAAAGCAGGCTGATGAAGCGATAACGGAATATATCAAGCGAGACCCAGTCAATTACCACGGTTATCGTGAACGCGCCCGGTTAGCGAAGCTGCTTTATGAGTGGTCTCAAAATATCGAAGAATTGAGGCTGGCCGCCCGGTATCAGCAACAGGCGATCAGGCGTTATCCGAACGAATCTCATCTATACCTTGAATTGGCCCGGTTGTATGACCTGCTCGGCGAGAAGAATAAAATGGCCGCCGCTGCTGAAAAAGCGGCAGAATTGAATGAAATCAACAAAAAACATGGACATACAGACCGTCTGTTTACTGACAAGGAACAGGCCATTTTGCTGGAATTGACTCGCAAGAAGAGTAAAATTCCCAACAATCCAGACTGAAAAACGTAGCAACGACAGGGGAACAGGCACCTCTCCCGATTTGCTCGAATCGGTTTGGTTTGGTCCGATTTTCGGAAATGGACGTCTTTCGGAATGTTCGGTATGCTCCGTGAGCGCTCTGCGTGTTTGTTTTGCGGGCGGCACGGATCGTCATCCGGTATAATTTCTTCAATAAGCCCGTATTATCGTGGGAACGTAAACAGATATCCGGTATTTCGTTAAATTGACATATTTTCCCCCTGGTTGTAGCTGTGGAAATAGCCCAGCCGGACATATTTTTTTTTCGTTTTAATGGACGCAGGTAGAATGTCACAGAGACGGTATGTTCAATTTTTAATGTTGGCGGTGCTCCTCTTTTCCTCTGGTTGCCAGGACGACTTGTCGGTCAGGGAGCAGACAAAGAAAGAGAGTGACCCCGAATTGAAAGTATCGGGGCCGGCTCCAAAGGCCGTTGTCGTGGATGGAATTTATGATTTCGGTTCCATGCAAGTCGATCAAACCCTGACACATACCTTTACGATTCGCAATGATGGCGAAGGGGTGCTGAAGCTGAAATATGATCGCTCTACGTGCAAATGCACCATGGCGGAGCTTAAAAAGAAAGAGTTGGCTCCGGGAGAATCAACAAAGGTTGGTCTGGAGTGGACACCAAAGGCGTTGGATCCGAATTTCAGCCAGGCCGCATACTTGAAGACCAACGATCCGAATAACGAAGAGATCGCCCTGACGGTTTCGGGGCGTGTCGATTCCCTTTTTGATATTACTCCCACCGGTGTCTGGTACCTGGGAGAAATGAATCGGGATAAACCGACAGAGTTTTCTGGCAAGATCACTTCACGCGTTCAGGAAGAAGTCGAGTTCAAAGAAGCGAGCTGCAAGAACCCCCTTGTTTCGGTCCAGTTAACGCCGATGGACCGGAAAGAACTGGAGGAAGATCACTTAAAGAAGGGTTACCTCATTAAAGGAGAAGTTGCCCCCGGTTCCCCTCTGGGCATATTCTCTGAAAAAATTGAACTGAAATTTCTGGTGAATGAGGAAGGGAAAAAGGTTGTCAAACCGGCAAGCTTTACCGTTGAGGGATACTATTCCGGTCCGTTCAAACTGTTTGGTCCTCCCGGTTGGACGTCCGCCAAAATGACCATGGATTTCAGGACATTCCCTGCAAAAAAAGGGAAAAAAGCCAAAATTTCCATGTTTGTCAAGGACAACAAGGGGCCGACCATTGAAATCAAGGAGGTGATCAGCACTCCCGATTTTCTGAAAGTGACATTGAAAAAAGATGAAAAGTTCCAGGCGGAAGGACGTGAGCGGTACATACTGACGATCGAAGTGCCACCCGATGCACCGCCTTCCCAATTTTACAAACAGAGCCCTGCCCGCATTAAGGTAGTGACCAACAACCCGATCGTTGGTACAATGGATATCCGCGTGTTGATGGTTTCATTCTGATCGACTTTCGACGTCTGCTTCTGTCATTATCAATGGGAACCGGTTGAGAAACCAGAACCGATTTATACAAAGGATTGTCCTTCCATGCCTAAAACTTTTACTGAGCGCTGCTCCTTTTGGGCGGTTACTCCTCTGCTGTGCCTGCTCGTTTTTCCTGGGTGCCATCCAAAGCCGGAAGAAAACTCCGCAAAAAAGGAAAAGGGCCAGGAAAGTAGTGTTCGGCCCATTTCAACCAAAAGCAAGGTTCTTGTTGAAGGATGGGAAAAACCGAAACTGGCAATTGTTTTCACGGGCGAACAGCACGGCTACATGGAACCTTGTGGATGTTCAGAAACCCAATCGGGAGGAATTTCCCGTCGAGCCGATCTGTTCAGGCAACTTCGCGAAGATAAACAATGGGCCGTTACCGGGTTGGAATTGGGAGATACGCTCAAGCGAAGTCGCAAGCAGGATCAATTGAAATTTGGTGTCCTTTACAGTGCATTAA
>JALWSL010000607.1 GCA_027080405.1 Planctomycetaceae bacterium | reverse complement strand
AATTGGAATCAGTTCGATTACCTGGCCGGATTGCCTTTCTTGTCCCTGTTTGCTCTGTCTTTGTCTGCCTTATCCCTGTCAACTTTCCACAAAAACCGATTGTTATTTGACCCGCTTGTGCCTCCCGGGGTAGAATGGCCCTGTTTGGAAAACTCCTGTCCTCCCCTGAAATCACTTATCCAGGAATGAATGATGCCTCTAAAATATCTGATCGTCGTCTGTTTCGTTTTTTCGATGACAACAGGCAGCATGCTTGATGCGGCCAACAAGCAACGGGGAACTTCGCGAGTTGGCAGCAGCCTGAAATCTGGAGTCGAACAGGCGAAGAAGACGAGCAAAGAAGACGTTCCGACAGTTTCCTGGGCGGAAATAAAAATTTCCGGCTCGTTGCCCGAAGGCCCTTCTCTTCCCGGGTTATTCGGAGAGCTGGGCGAAACGATGAACCGTCTGTTTGAACGGCTCGATGCGGCTGCGGATGATGACGATATCAAGGGGATTATTCTGAAGATTGATAATCCTTCTCTTGCCAGTGGCGGGATTCATGAACTTCGCCGAAAAATTCTTGCGGTCAGGGAGTCGGGGAAACCGGTTTACGCTTTCCTCGAAACAGCGATGACAGCCGATTATCTGGTTGCCACCGCTTGCGATAAAATTTTCATGCCCGAGCCAGGTATGTTGCTGATGACGGGAATGAGAGCGGAAGTCAGTTTCTATCGGAACCTGCTGGACAAGCTCGACATCCAAGCGGACATTTTGCGTGTCGGGAAATTCAAATCGGCCGCGGAGCCGTACACACGCACTGAAATGAGTCCGGAATTCAAACAGGAAATCGAAGAACTGCTCGATGATCGATTCTCCGCCGTTATCAACATGATCGCGAAGTCGCGCGGTTTGAAGCCGGATCAGGTAAAAAACGCCATCGACTCCGGCCCGCACAGTCCCGCCTCGGCTGTCAAATTGGGATTGATCGACGCGATTCACTATCCAGATGAGATTGAGCAGATTGTTCTGGGTGGAAAAAAGGATCTCGAATTCAAGTTGGTCAAACGGTACGGCAAGAAGAAGGTGGATACCGATTTTGAAGGCTTTACCGGCCTGATGAAAATGATGGAACTGCTGATGGGAACCGAACCTCGCAAGCGACGCAGCAAAGCTCCCCAGATTGCGGTTATCTATGCCAGCGGTGCCATCATGCCAGGCCATGGAACAAGCGGCCCGTTTGGTGAGAACATGATCGGTAGCGACTCGATGGTGGCAACGATCAACAAGGCGGCTGCCAACGAGCGTGTCAAGGCGATCGTCCTTCGTGTCAACAGTCCTGGCGGTTCTGCTCTGGCCAGCGATTTGATCTGGCGGGCTCTGGACAAGGTCGACAAGCCGGTCGTTGTCAGCATGGCCGATGTCGCAGCCAGTGGCGGATACTACATTTCAATGGGAGCCGACCACATTTTCGCAGAGCCCGGAACAGTAACCGGCTCCATTGGCGTTGTTGGAGGCAAACTGGCCTTCGAGGGACTGTTCAAAAAACTGGGGATCACCACTTCCGTCGTCTCCCGGGGGAAGAACTCCGGGGCACTTTCAATCACCTCTCCCTTTACAGATTCGGAACGGGTCGCCATGCAGAAAATGATGGACGAAATTTACGAAATCTTTACCCGCAAAGCGGCGCAGGGGAGAGGGATGGATCTGAAGAAGCTCAAGGCTTTGGCGGGAGGTCGGGTCTACACCGGGCGAATGGCTGTCGAAAACGGTCTTGTTGACGAACTGGGCACGCTGGAAGATGCGATCGCCAAAGCCACCGAACTGGCCGGTCTCGATAAGGCTGACAATATCCAACACTTGCTGCTCCCCAAACCGACCAGTCCTTTCGAACAGCTTTTTGGGCCGATCGATGCGGAAACAAAAGTCTCGAAAATCCCTCGATCGTTGGAAGAATTGCTGCCGGCTGAACTTTCCATGCACCTTAAAAATGCCCTCATGATGGAGAAGCTTTCAGCCAGCGATCCACGATTACTGATGATGCCGTTCCATCTGGAATTCAAATGAGTTCCCGGCACGGCTGTTCTGTTCTGACCGCTGTAACCAAAATGAGATTTTCAAAAGTTTTCGCACCGTTCGTAAACTTTAACCGTTGGTAGTACATGGGTTCAAATAAAACTCCATCCCCGAACTCATCACACAAATGACACAAGTCCAGTTTCTGTTCCGTTTGTTGGCGGCTCGGGGACGGTTTGTGTTCATTTTCGTTTTTCCCTCCAGGTTGAATTTTTATCCAGGTTTTCCCATGAGTGTATTTTCCATGAATGTATTCTGTCCGGCAAAGCGTCTTTTGCTACTCGCCTGTCTGTTCGGTTCTGTTATTCATCTTGCCAACAGTTCGGCCCGTGCCGAGTCGATTTTGGTTGAAGCCGAGTCTTTTGATAAACAGGGCGGATGGAAACTGGATACACAGTTCATCGACATCATGGGTTCGCCCTATTTGCTGGCTCACGGTTTGGGTACCCCGGTGGAGGATGCCGTGACAACGATCAAGGTTCCCGTTTCGGGAAACTACCATGTTTTTGTCAGAACCAAGGATTGGGTTGCGCGATGGAAAGCAAAGGGCCAGCCGGGCCGTTTCCGTGTTTTCATTGATGACACGGAACTCCCGGAAACATTCGGCACGAGATCAGCCGAGTGGTTCTGGCAGCCCGGAGGAACGGTAAAACTGGAGGCAGGCCTGCATAAAATCAGACTGCACGACTTGACCGGTTTTGAAGGACGTTGTGATGCAATCTGGCTGACAACCGAACCGGATACTTCCCCTCCGAACGAAAAGCAGACGCTTTCAGACTGGCGTAAAAAGGAATTGGGGTTGCCGGATAAACCGATCGATGCCGGTCAGTTTGACCTGGTCGTTGTTGGAGGGGGATACGCCGGACTGGGGGCAGCGATTTCGGCAGCCCGTATGGGCATTAAAGTAGCGCTGATTCAAAACCGTCCTGTTTTGGGGGGTAACGGCAGTTCGGAAGTTCGTGTTTGGGCACAAGGTCTGATTCGGCGGGGCGAATATCCGCATATTGGCGAAATTATTGCTGAACTTTCCGATCATGCAACAAAATCGCCGGGAACCTACGAAGAATTTGAAGATGCCAAAAAAGAACGGATTGTCCGGGCAGAGAAAAATATCACCCTGTTTTTGAATCATCACGCCTACCAGGTCGATAAAAGCGGCGATCGAATCGAAGCCGTTTATGCTTTCGACACACGTACCTCGCA
Source organism: Planctomycetaceae bacterium (assembly GCA_027080405.1). GTDB lineage: Bacteria > Planctomycetota > Planctomycetia > Planctomycetales > Planctomycetaceae > Rubinisphaera. Next base: position 10,467 of record JALWSL010000607.1, on the reverse strand, counting down.
AGTGCGCCGATTCAAGGCTCCGCTGTTTGCCGACTGCACCGGACATGGCTCGATCGGATTTCTCGCCCAGGCTGATTACGAAATATTTGACGGCTCTCGCATGGGAATGAGCAACATGTGGAGTTGGGAAGAAACCGATCACCCGCAGGTCTTTCCCCAAACAGAGTGGGCACTCGATTTGACCATGCAGGATTTCCCCTACCCGCGCGAGCATCATGGAGAATGGTTCTGGGAAAGCGGTTTTCGTCAGGATGCAATCAAGGACCTCGAAGCCATTCGGGATTGGAATTTCCGGGCGGTTTACGGAGCCTGGAATGCGATGAAAAACAAGGACGGAGCGGAAAAGCACAAAAATGCCCGACTGACCTGGATCGCCTATATCGGCGGCCCGCGTGAATCCCGGCGGTTGATGGGAGATGTCGTTCTCACGCAGGAAGACATCGTTTCAAAGAAGAAATTCGTCGATGGGATGGTTCCCAGTACATGGTCAATCGATTTGCATTATCCCAAACGTCAATACATGCGCAAGTACCCCGAAAATCCCTTCATCAGTGTGGCCAAATTCGGGGCAGGAGTGGATCGCAGGCACGGCTACCCCATTCCGTACCGCTGTTTTTATTCACGAAATGTACCGAATCTGTTCATGGTAGGGCGGGATATCAGTGTGACACATGAAGCGTTGGGAACGGTACGAGTGATGAAAACGTGCGGCATGATGGGGGAAGTTGTTGGCAAAGCGGCCTCCCTGTGCATTCAGTTCGGTTGCGATCCCAGAGATATCTATCTTTCCTATCTGGATCGCCTGAAAGCTCTTGTTCGACTCCCCGGTGTGACGCGGCGGGACACCGTTGATGGTGATTTTTACATCCGCAAAACAGACCAGGTGTTACCCCCTGAACCGAGGGAATATGTTCTTGCCAGCAGCCTGAAGGGGGTTGTTATTGATGACTTGCAGGCGAAATTGACGGGGAAATGGACCAAAGGCGCAGGGCTAAAACCCCTCATCGAAGACAATTATCAATACGGCAAGGGGGGCACAGCCAAATTTACCTTTACTGTTCCTCAAACTGGTGAATATGAAGTTCGCTTTGCCACCGGGGCTCATCCCAATCGAACCAGTTCTCTCCCGATTACCGTTTTTCACGCAGGAGGTGAGACGGTCGTCCGCATCAATCAGCAGAAGCCGGGAACAATCGAACCGTGCTTTGTTTCACTCGGGAGGTACGAATTTGCAGCCGGGCATCAGTATTCGGTTCTGGTTGATGCGAAAAACGTCAGCGGTTTCGCCCAGATCGACGCGATTTGGGTTGTGCGAGCAAAAACAGGAAAATAAAGGAGTCTCGCCACCGGATCGCTCCGACTTCTCGGCGCTGGTTTGACAGAAGCCGTGTGGCATTGAACAATAGGCTTATGTTTTACTTGCGTCATGTTTACCGGAGAAGATTTACCGGAGAAGAATCGTGCACCTGAAAAAGATACTCCCCCTGTTTCTATTGGCTCTGTTTGGCATCGGTCACTCTGTTTTTGCCGAAGAAAAAGGCTTTGAATCCCTGTTTAACGGGAAAGATCTTTCCGGTTGGGATGGAAATCCCGAGTTGTGGTCCGTTCAGGATGGCGTGATTACCGGCGTCACAAAAGGGCCGGAGCACCTCAAATACAACCAGTTTCTTATCTGGAAAGGTGTGGCGAGCGATTTCGAATTGCGACTGGAATTCCGCCTGGAAGGAAAAAACAATTCCGGTGTCCAGTATCGCAGTAAACGGATGGAGAAGATCGGGAAATGGTCGGTGGGCGGCTATCAGGCAGATATCCACCCCAATCCATCTTATACGGGGATGCTGTACGATGAACGGGGGCGTGGCATTCTCGCGCAACGTGGGCAAAAAGTGACCGCGATGGAAGGTGGCAAGAAGAAGATAGAGAAACTGGATGTGCCTGTCGATCAGAAAGATCTTTCAAAATGGCACTCGATGACGATCATCTGCCGGGGGAACAGGCAGGTTCACAAAGTGGATGGTGTGACTACCATCGAATTTATCGATAATCAGAAATCGGAACGCGAGTTGGAAGGATTGATCGCCTTCCAGGTGCATCGTGGGCCTGCGATGAAGGCACAGTTCCGCAACATTCGCATCAAGCATTTCGAAAAAAAGAAGGCCGATGTGGCGAAAGCGGCTCCCAGGAAAAAAGAACCGCAGGCAACGCCAATCAGTGCGATGAAGATTGCAAAAGACTTCAAGGTTGAACTGCTTTATTCGGTACCGAAACAGGAGCAGGGTTCCTGGGTTTCCATGTGTGTCGATCCGAAAGGACGACTCATTGTCTGCGATCAATACGGCGGCCTTTATCGTGTGACACCTTCGCCGATCAAATGTCCGGAACCGACCAAAATTGAGAAGATCAATGTGGATATCGGCGAGGCACAGGGGCTTTTCTGGGCATTTGATTCGCTCTATGTTTCCGTCAATAAGGCAGAAAATTATGAGGGGGGACTGTATCGCGTTCTCGATACCGATAACGATGACCAACTCGATACTGTCAAACTTCTCCGTCCATTGATTGGAACCGGCGAACATGGCCCGCATGCAGTGCTTCTCACACAGGACGGAAAAGGGTTGTACGTTGTTTGTGGCGATCGCACCGAATTGACAACCATCGCGACCTCCCGCGTTCCACAAAAATGGGATGAAGATCTGCTGCTGCCACGTGTTTACGGTAGGGGTTTCATGAAAGGAGTTCCTGCACCGGGCGGATATATTTGCAGGATCGATCCTGAAGGAAAAGAGTGGGAACTCGTTTCAACCGGATTCCGCAATCAATACGATGCCGCTTTGAACCGGGAAGGCGAAATGTTTACCTACGATGCCGACATGGAATGGGATATCAACACGCCCTGGTATCGTCCAACCCGTGTGAATCATGTTGTATCCGGTTCTGAATTCGGTTGGCGCAATGGCGGCGGAAAATGGCCTGCCTATTACGAAGACAGCTTGCCGGCAGTTATCAACATCGGCCCCGGTTCGCCGACCGGTGTCACCTTCGGCTATGGTGCGAAATTCCCCGCCAAATACCAGAACGCATTCTTCATTTGCGACTGGAGTTACGGAAAACTTTATGCCGTCCATTTGAAACCGAAAGGTGCCACTTACACCGCCGTTGCAGAAGAATTTATCACCGGCACGCCACTGCCGTTGACAGACATCGTCATCAATCCGCTTGATCAGGCGATGTATTTCACGATTGGGGGGCGAAAGGTGCAATCCGGCTTGTACCGTGTGACGTATCAGGGAAAGGATTCGACCTCGCCCGCCCAGGCGGTGGCTGATCCGTTCCGAAATTTGCGGCAGACGCGTCGTGAGTTGGAAAAACTGCATTTGGGCGATCATCCTGATGCTGTCGAAAAAGCGTGGCCTTATCTGAAGCACGAAGACCGCTTCATCAGGTTCGCTGCCCGAATCGCGATTGAACATCGCCACGAGAGTGAGTGGCGCGACAAAGCGATTGCGGCGACCGATCCCTGGACTTCACTTCTTTCCTTGATGGCGCTGGCCCGAAACAAACAGCGGGAGGTGATGGGAAAAGGAGAAAACATCGACACGCCTGTTCCTGATTGGAACAACCTGCCCCAAAACGCGGGCAACGATCCTGATCAGCGGGCGATACTGAAATCACTGGATCGTCTTGATTGGAAATCGCTTACCGTTCCACAAAAACTGGCCATGATGCGTGTTTACACCATCTGTTTTGATCGCTTCGGACCACCCGATCTGCAAACGAGGGAGGGGCTGATCAAGAAATTTTCGCCGTTACTGCCCGCCCAGGCAGCTTCATTGAATTCGGAACTGGCCCAGATGCTGGTTTATCTGCAGGCACCGACCGCGGCGGCAAAAATCGTCGCCTTGTTGAAAGAGGCCCCCACTCAGGAAGAACAGATCGATTATGCGAAATCGCTTCGGCTTCTTGAAACGGGATGGACACCTGAATTGCGAAAAACCTATTTTTCCTGGTTCACGCGAGCGGCCGGTTACCGCGGGGGAGCGAGTTTCTCCCTGTTTGTGCAGAACATCCGCAAGGACGCCCTGGCCCGTTTGACACCGGAAGAAAAAGTTGCCTTGAAGCCGATCCTCGAAGCGAAACCTGCAACCTCTGGAACTCCTTTTGCAGCCAAACCGCGGCCTCAAATCAGGGATTGGACGATGGAGCATCTTGTTCCCCTGTTGGAGAAAAAACTGAAAAATCGTGATTACGATAACGGCCGTAAAATGTTTGGGGTGGCAAACTGTTTTGCCTGCCATCGTTTTGATGGTCAGGGTGGAGCGATCGGCCCCGATTTGACAGCACTGGCGGGACGCTTCAGTAAACGGGATATTCTCGAATCGATTGTTCTGCCGAGCAAGCAGATCAGCGATCAATACGAAGCCGTTCAGATTATTACTGCCGACGGAAAAGTTGTGACCGGGCGGATTGTCAATCTTTCCGGAGATACATTCCGCGTGAATACCAACATGCTCGATCCGAACGCGATGGTAAACGTGAATCGCAATGATATTGAGGAAATGGTTCCTTCCAAATCATCGATGATGCCTAACGGCCTTCTCAATACGTTGAATGAACAGGAAGTTCTCGATTTGATGGCTTACCTGCTTTCCCGTGGAGATCGTGACAACCCAATGTTCAAGAAAGATTGAAGGTTCCGAACCGTCGCCCAGACTGAAAAGTCTGTCCCATGTATTGAGATAGATTCGATTGACAAAATGATAAATCGAAATGGAATTGGAGTCTCTCCCGGCGTCGCCATTGGAGAGGCGCTCGTTGTTGGCAGTGAGGATTTCCGGATCCCTCAGCGGTTCATTTCGCGCAAGCAGGTTCAACAGGAATTGGAGCGATTTCGTCAGGCGTTGCAGCATGTTTCGGAAGAAATTGCAGAAAACGAACGGCTGGCGAATGAGGAAATTGGCGTTTTGTATGGCGCCATTTTCAGTGCGCATCTTCAAATGGCGCAGGATCCGAAATTGATCGCCGAGATCGAGACTCTCATTCGGGATCACTGCTATTCGCCGGAATTCGCTTCCAGTCGGACGCTACGAAAATATGCCAAGCGGTTCCAATCATTGGGAAATGCGTATTTTGCGGAACGCGCGGTCGATATCTATGACCTCGAAAAAAGGATATTACGTCACCTGCTGGGAGAACAACGCGAATCCCTGGCTGATTTGACCGAACCGGTTGTTGTTCTTGCCCATAATCTGACACCAAGCGAAACAGCCGGCCTGAACCGGGAATTTGTTCTCGGCTTCGCAACGGAGATCGGCGGGAGAACTTCCCATACAGCCATTTTGGCGGCAGCACTGGAAATTCCCGCGGTCGTCGGTTTGGGACCATTCCTGGCAGATGTTTCGGGCGGGGAAACTGTCCTGCTCGATGGAACAACGGGTGAGTTCTGTCTTGAGCCCGATGACGAGACTCTCAGCCGGTTCAATGCTTCCCGCGAACGTCATCAAAGTACGCTGCATCGTTTGCAATCGATGAACGAACTGGCAGCGGAAACGATCGATGGTGTACGTATCAAAGTGCTCGGCAACATCGAATTCCCGCAGGAAGCCGAACAATGCCAGCACCGTGGTGCCGATGGTATCGGGCTGTATCGCACCGAATTTCTTTATCTCGGCCGAAAGAATACGCCGAGTGAGGAAGATCATTACGAAGCGTATCGGCAGGTCATTCAGGCTTTCCCCGAACAGCTGACCATTATCCGTACTCTGGACCTTGGGGCAGACAAAATCCCCGGCTGGATGTCTCACCAATACGATGAGGAAAGCAACCCGGCCCTGGGACTGCGCAGTATCCGCCTCTCTTTGAATCATCTTGATATGTTCAAAACACAACTGCGGGCAATTTTGAGGGCTGCGGTCGGTGTGCAAGTGGGGATCATGTTTCCGCTGGTTTCCTCTCTGCTCGAGTTTCGTCGAGCGCGCATGGCTGTTCGCGAAGTGATCGAAGATCTTGATGAACAGGGAATCCCCTGTAACAGGGATGTTCTGCTTGGAATTATGGTCGAAGTACCAGCAACGGTTATTATGGCCGAGGAATTTGCCCGGGAAGTCGATTTCTTTTCGATCGGAACAAACGACCTGATACAATATACCCTGGCGGCTGACCGCTCAGATCCTGAAGTCGAGAAATATCACAGTGCCTCCGACCCGGCCATTCTTCGCATGATCGAAATGGTCGTCGAGGCGGGGCGGAAACATGATGTTCCGGTCTCTGTTTGTGGTCAAATGAGTTCCGACCCGAAATATGTTCCCGTGCTGATTGGATTGGGGATCAGGCAGATCAGCGTCAGTCCTCACGCCATTCCGGAAATCAAGGAAGTGATCCGCAGTATCAGTATCGATCAGGCGGTCGAAACCGCACGGTATGCCAAATCACAGGAACTTGCCCGAGATGTCGAAAGCTATCTCACCCGTGAACTTCAGAAGCTCCTTTCGAGGTAGTGGCTGAATCTGCATTCCAACAGGAAGCAGCACTGCTTTCCCGAAACAGGCTTCACGTTTTCGCCAAAGGCCTGTTATAATCTCGCCATAGCGGGTTGATATAACAGAACAGATTAATCAGAAGTGATTCAAATGAACGAGAAAGCGAAGCAATTGGCACGATCGCCACGTTATTTTTGGGGAATCGCCCCCTTGTTGGGGCTATTTACCTGGGGTATGGCCGTTTCCGTTCTGACGTTCAGTGGCTGTTCGAACAACCCTGAACTGGAATCCGATCTCACACCATATGTGCCCGAAATACCCGCAACAGAAATAAAGGAAACCGGGATGAGTGAATCTGACAGACTGGAGAAAGCAACATTCGGTGGTGGCTGTTTCTGGTGTACCGAGGCAATCTATCAGGACGTCGAAGGAGTGGAATCGGTTGTATCGGGCTACGCGGGTGGCTCAAAAGAGACGGCAGTCTACTCAATCGTCGGCAGCGGCAAAACGGGGCACGCAGAAGTGGTGCAGATCACCTATGATCCGGCCAAAGTATCCTATGCGGATTTGCTTGAGATATTCTGGAAAACACACGATCCGACCACACTCAATCAGCAGGGGGCCGATATCGGCCCACAATATCGTTCTGTCGTATTCTATCACAACGAGGAACAGAAGCGGATCGCCACCGAATACAAAAAACAGTTGGACGATTCGGGAGCATTCGACAAGCCGATCGTAACAGAAATCACGGAATATACCGGATTCTATCCGGCTGAAAAATACCATCAGAATTATTACGCCCTGAACCCCGATCAGGGATACTGTCAGATGGTGATCAGTCCCAAAATCAAAAAATTCCGGAAGAACTTTGCCGATAAACTGAAAAAGAAATCAGATTCTGAAGAAAAAAGTCACTCAAAAAAACAGGGAAAAGTTATTAAAACAGACGCCGAGTGGAAAAAAATTCTGACGCCCGAACAATACCGCGTTGCCCGTCAACAAGGAACCGAACGCCCTTTCACAAATGAATACTGGGATAACAAACAGGACGGCGTCTATTACTGCGTTTGTTGCGGCCAGCCGCTTTTCGATTCCAAAACGAAATATAAATCGGGCACCGGCTGGCCCAGTTTCTGGAAACCGTACGATGAGGAAAGCATCACAACCGCAGTGGATCGGCATCTGTTTACCACACGAACCGAAGTCAAATGCAGTTCCTGTGACGCCCATTTGGGGCATGTCTTTGATGATGGCCCCCAGCCGACAGGTAAACGCTATTGCATCAACTCTGTCACGTTGAAGTTCAAAAAACGGGAAGAAATTGAAGAGTAATCCCGTTGCCCCCTGTTTAAACAGAGTGATTTTCAGCTAAAGCAAAATCGCAGACACGCCAGGATCACCTGATATAACAGATCGTATCTCATTTGTACCGCAGAAGATACGACGGAGCCCGGACTTGCCGCCGCCTTTGAGGTATCCTCGTGATGAGGGGGGGTGCGACCATTTCGCACATTTTTTCGATTGACTCCCCCGGTATCAAGCCGTTCAACTATCCTGCTATCCGCAAGTCGGTGTACGCCGGTGTGCCATGCCTTTTCAAGGTGTGGTTCCAGGTTGGGTTTGCACCATCTGCCCCCCGTTATACAGACCAGGCTTGATGGATCACCCAGGCAATCAGGGATTGAAAGCTCAAAGAAACGACCTGAAATTCCGGGCCAGATGCTCGATAGGAACGATTTAAGCGAGGCAATTTTTTTTGAGGATAAACTCTCGATGAGTAATGAGAACAGGGAAATCGTGGAAGTGGATTTAGCCGAACGCTCCTATCAAATTGTCATCTGCACTGATGAACTTTCGCAGTTTGCGGGGATCGCGCGTCGCTGGCTCGATGAATTCGCGCATTGGAAATCTGAGACGCCTCAGGCGATGATTGTTTCAGATAGCAATGTCGCTCCGCTATACGGGCAGACGGTTTTGGAGAATCTACGAAACGACGGTTGGCGAGTTGAACTGTTCGTCATCGAGGCAGGAGAGGCTTCGAAATCACTTGCCAGTACCGGGAAAATTTATGACGCTCTGGTCGAGAGCCAGGCGGATCGTAAAACCTGCATCATTGCCCTGGGTGGAGGGGTTGTTGGAGATCTGGCCGGGTTTGCGGCGGCTACCTATGCCCGTGGACTTCCTCTGATTCAATTACCGACGACTTTACTGGCTGATGTTGACAGTTCTGTTGGGGGCAAGGTCGGCGTGAACCATCCGCGTGGGAAGAATCTGATTGGTGCCTTTCATCAGCCGCTGGGAGTTTTTATCGATACCGCCTGTCTGCAATCGCTTCCCGAGCGGGACTATCGCTCCGGATTGGCGGAAGTGGTGAAATATGGAGTGATTCTGGATGCGGAATTCTTCGAGTATCTTGAAGAACATGTCGACAGAATCAACGGTATGAATCCCGAAGTATTACGTGAAATCGTTTCAAAAAGCTGTCGGTTGAAAGCCGATATTGTCGAGGAAGACGAATTCGAGCGGTCCGGTTTACGGGCAATCCTGAATTATGGACATACATTTGCGCATGCCTACGAAACGCTGTGCGGTTACGGTGAGTTGACACATGGGGAAGCGGTCGCGATCGGAATGGTCGATGCCTCCTGTCTGGCAGAAAAAATGGGACGTATCGATACCCATGTGGTTGATCGCCAGAAAAAGTTGCTGGAAGACCTCCGTTTGCCAACTGTTTTGCCCGAAAATGTCTCACTTTCCCCAGAGACGGTTCTATCCTGCATGAAACTCGATAAAAAAACAGTGGCGGGAAGACTCCGGTTCATCCTGCCTACACGGGTAGGGCATGTTGAAGTCGTTCCCGATGTTCCGGAAAAAGTTGTACAACAAATCCTCGAACAGCGACTTTCACGGAAATAATTTGTATAGTAACGCTCGGGAGCTGTTTTGGGCGGGCTCCTGTGCCCTCGGTGCGGGGCATTCGAATGATTATTGAGTCCGTGCTGCGGGCCTGTTATACCCGGACTCCCGTCTCAGGGACTGTTTAGTGACAAACACCAACAAATTGATACTTGAAGACTGGATTTCCCTGGGGGCTGTCGGCGATCAGAACGCGGATGGTGTTTCCCTGGATCTTTCGTCAGTCGATTGGTCAACTCTTACAGGCGAACTGCCCGATTTACCAGCGCAACTGACGCATCTGAATCTGGGGAAATGTCCGCGGGCGGAAGAGTTGCTTTCGAAAATCAAAACAGGGAAAGACCTGCAACTCCTCACGTTGCGAAAGATCGATCTATCCCCGGAAATCGTTCGGCTTATCGATCAATTCGGTTCTCTGGAAACTCTCGATCTTTCCCAGACATCGTTTACCGATGATAATATGGAAGCCCTTTCCAACCTGGAACAAATCCGTTCTCTTTCTCTGGCGGGCACGAATGTGACGGATAACGGGTTGCGTTTTCTGAAATCGCTTCGTTTTCTGCAAAAAGTCAATCTGAGCAGATTGCAGATTACTGAAGCGGGATTGCATCACCTGGAAGGCCTGGTTTCACTGAAAGATGTCAAACTGCGTGGTTGCCAAATAACCGGGGCGGCCATGAAGTGGCTGCAGCGTCTCGCTTTGCTGGAAAGCCTCGATCTTCGCAACACCTATTTCACGCACAACGGGCTATTTACACTCACTCTTTTTCGCAGGTTGCGTGCCTTGAGATTGGGAGGCAATCGCATCGAGGATGAAGGCCTGTTCCATCTGCTTCAACTGGTTCGGCTGGATTCTCTGGAATTGGGAGGAACGCCGATTACGGATAAGGCGATGACCACCCTGTCGCGGTTATCGCGACTGAAACGGCTTTACATTCCGGAGACGGCAATTTCAGATCAGGGGTTGCGCCAACTTGGTGTTCTCAATTCCCTCATTGCCCTTGATATCCGGAAAACAGCGGTCACTTACCAGGGAGTAGAAGATCCTCGACAGGCGACTCCGTCACTCACA
>JALWSL010000606.1 GCA_027080405.1 Planctomycetaceae bacterium | reverse complement strand
ATTTCAAAGGCAGGATCGAATAGTCGCGATCATGCCGAACTTTGAAGTCGAGTACCACAACTTTTTGAAGCTGTTCGGGATCCAGTACGCCATCCTTGAGGAGGTCAAGGTATTTTCCATCTGCATCAAGCAGTTGCGGTTCGACGGCTGGTGTGCCGTCGATTTTGATTTGTTTATACTCGTATTTCTTTTTGGTTATACCGTTCTTTTCTTTCACCTTCTTTTCATAGACCTCGTAGTATCCCCGGTTGATAATTCGCTTTTGCCAGCCTTCTTCCCGGCTTTGCAATTGCATTTTGAGTTGCCGATACCACACACCCTGATCAAAGACAAAACCGGAAACGGAGAGCGATTTCATTCGCAACTCACCTTTTTTGAATGACTCATCATCAAAAGTAACCGCTCCATTATTGACCGAATTCAGATATCGCCGAAACCAGGTCGGTTTCTCGGGGACATTGACGGAGATATTGGCAACCAGCCCAGGGGATTCGACCATCACTTCGGCCAGCGGTTCGCCACTGGTCGACACAAGTAGCTTGCCATCCAGATCGGTCGGCACCGCAATCGCGTATTCCACCGAGGACCATTCGATAATCGGTGGCCGCTCGAGCGGATTTTCCACTTCTGAATGGAAATCGTTCGTGTAAAAGATCTCGACGTCCCAGAATCGTCCCCCCTTGCTTTGTTGCGTTGCTCGTCGGGAGATCACGCGAGCGTTAAGGCCTGATGGGTGCAACTCCCAGCGCTGGGGGCATTCGTAGTAATTCTTGATGGTCTCGGGCGAATCAAGGCCCGTGTCCGTTTCTGCCAGGAACTTACGGCGGTATTCACGCACCCCATCCTTCCCTTCCGCATACTCTTCGCCAGGCAGTTCACGCCAACTGATCACACTCATGCCTTTCCTCCCTGCCAGTTGGTTTCTTTGATGACCGCGCTGTTTTGCAGGTATGTGACGATTTTATTCAGTGATGCGTTGCCGGCACTCATCTTGACCAATAAAGCGGCTAGGTGCTTGACCTGCTTCTCTTCTACCGATTTTGGCCGGAATGCAGCGGAGACAATTGCATTCAACCCTGCTGATGATCCCAGTTCAACGGCTCGGTTTGCTCGGCTTGTCGTCTCTCTTTTTCGGTCTTCCAGCCCCAGCGATTTGACAAGCAGCTTCGATTCTTCATCGCGGAATTTATTTGCCGTCTTTTTATCTACCAGGCCCTGCTTGACCGCTTCATTAAGTTGTTGCATTCGCTGTTTGAATTCCTCAAGCGGCGTTCTTGTCTGGTCTTTTACCTGATCAGCGAATAATTCGAGGCTCCGTTGCTTCTCATTTTTTTGCGGGTTGAGCAGTTGTGATTTCTTCAATTCGTAAGCCCGGTCATATTGAGAGTTGGTAATGTCTCCACGTTCCAGGGCAGCAGAGAGATTATCAACAAACCTGCTGAACTTCTCGGCCGGTGTTTCAATATCCCCCAGGACCTGGTCGACGAATGATTGCTGATTGAATTTCTTTTCATCAAAAACAGGGATGTCTGGGACAGCAGGATCGGTGGCCGTTCCACCAGAAATGATTTTCTTGCCATCTTCACCATCCAGTTTCTTTAATTCATCTCGAAGTTTTTGCACATAGTCTCTGGTTGATTCAAGTCGATTTTCCGTCTCTTTCAACTCTATCCTCGCTACTTTGAGGACTCTGTTTCCTACCGCATTGTTAAATGTTGTGTTTAATTTATCGACTTCTTTTTTAGCACCTTTTGCAGATGCGGCGTATCCCGCAAGCTCCTTTCCCGCATTCTTTAATTCATTGGCAAGTACCTCCTTCTTTTTGTCAACATTTTTGATTTTGCTTGTTTTGCTGAAAAAGTCAGATCGTTTTTTCTCCTGCCGAGCATCGAGCCGTTTCGTTAGATTATTCCCTCGTTCAAGTTCATCATTTAATCCAGAAAGTTCGTCAGACAGTTTACTAACGCCAATTGCAACGGCAGCTATAACGAGAGCCCCCAATGCGAGACCAAATGTAGACATCGCTGCTGAGGTCAGCAGCGTTGTTGTTTTCAGCTTGACCATTGCAAAGGCATAGGCATTAACAAGTGTAGTACTCAGCAAGATGGCTGTTCCTGCAACGTGAATCACTGCACCGAGTGCAGTGATTCCGATGGTGAGGCTTGCGATTTGTTGCACAAGCTCTTCATTCTGTGATATCCATTCAATAGAAACATTCAGGAACTCCGTGACATCCTTGATCAGCGGCTCAAGAACAGGCGTCAGTGCTTCACCAAGTTTTATCATGGAACCTTCCAGGGCACTCATCAGATTGCGGAGTTTGCCCCCCACATTATCGTCCATTGTTTTGGCCATCGCGGCAGCGGCTCCGGCTGATCCCTGAATTTTTGCTTCCAGTTCACGGAACTGTTTTGATTGACTCGATAGAATTTGTGCCGATTTTGCAGCCCTCCCAAAAGTCTTTGCCATGAATGCCAGCTGGTCCGCTGATGTCATTCCGGCGATAACTCTGTCCAGGTCCTGCATGATTCCAACCAACGGGCGGATGTTGCCTTTTGCGTCCACAACCTGAACGCCCAATGCTTCGATTGCTTTTCGAGCAGATGGATCGGATAGTTTTTTCATAATCAGGGCCAGGTCGGTCCCTGCCATCGTTGCCTTGATTCCGTTATTGCCCAGGATACCAGCCGCCGCAGCCGTCATTTCAATTTCTTGCCCTGCAGCCGCCGCAAGTGGAGCCGCATATTTGAAGGTGTCACCAAGCATTTCAATGGACGTATTGCTGGATGTGGCGGTCATTGCCATCACGTCAGAGACGCGACCAATTTCCTCAGCAGTCAATCCGAATGCCGATCCGACATCAGAAACAATATCGGCAGCCGGACCGAGTTCGATCATTCCCGCTCGAGCAAGATTGAGTACATCCGGGATCGACTCGAGTATCTGTCCGGTGTCAAATCCGGCCATGCCGAGGAATTGCATCGCTTCGGCTACCTGGCTGGCGGAATAACTGGTTGTTGCTCCAAGCTCTTTCGCTTTAGCGGTGAGCTTGTTCATTTCGCCAGCAGTTGCACCGGTGACTGCTTTGACCGCGGAGACTTTATCCTGGAAGCTTGACAGCGTCGAAACAACGGGCACCAACCCCGCAATTGCCAGTGTGCCACCCATCACCATGTTCCGACCGATGGATTTGACTTGATTTCCGAACGCCCGCATCCTGTTCGCCATGCGTTTCATCGCACGCTCTGCTTTGTTGGTCTTGGCGTAGACCTCGACATAAGCGCCACCGGCGCGTGTATCGCGTGCTGACATCGATTCCTACCGATAAAGCGGTTTCAGGATGGTGATATCATCCGTTTCGATGTCCGGTTCCTGATTTTCCCTGGACTGATAAAACGGATGGAACGAAGAACGGGAAAACGGTTCGGTGTCTTCAGATTTGTGGCAATTGGCCAGCAGTGCGAATAGATCAGAAGTATGGTCCCACTGATCACGCTGTTTTGCCTCGGACATCCATTCAAGTTCTCGCAGCGTGAACAGATCGGGAATTACTCCGACAATTCCGGATAACTCGTAACATCTTCTGAGG
>JALWSL010000605.1 GCA_027080405.1 Planctomycetaceae bacterium | reverse complement strand
CTTCCACGATATCTTCATGAGTCGTCGCGATGAGAAAGCCGATGCCGGTGCGGTCGCACAGTTTTCGCAGATTGAACGCGACAACTTTGGCAAGCAGACGATCCAGTGTCGCGGTGAATTCATCTGCGAGTATCCAGTCCGGTTTTTTTGAAATCGCCAGGGCCAACCGAAACCGGTAACGCTGCCCGTCGCTCAACTCGGCGGGGGTTCGCAGCATCAGTTGTGCTTCGCCCAATCCGCAGGCAGAAAGAATTTCCATTCCCTGTTTCACCGGCTGTTCCAGCGCATCGATGAGCGGTTTGGTTCCCAAATCCATTTTGTCAATATCCAATACGTCAATCAGTCTGTTTTGGGCGGCTCGCATCAGACTCGATTTCCCCGAGCCCGATTCTCCCGTGAAGCAGATAATTTGGGAGCGTTCGATCGGTATCTCGAAATCTTCCGCGATGATATGCTCCCCCGTTTCGAAATCGACGCCGAAACTGTCCATCACCTGGGTCGTCATGGCGGTTCTTTTTTTGGGAAGAAAGTCGTATTTGACGGAAAGTTTCATTTCTTTACCTTTTTCTTTCCTTTGCGTCTTCGTGTCCTTGCGTGAGATTATTTTCCCGCAACGGTCAAGCATTGTAAGCGGAACGGCGCAAGCCGTCCGGTAGTGGTCACTTTGCTACAATAGCGATGATATATACAGCTCACAGAGCCCGTGGCACAACACACCAACAAGGGCAACTTGCTTGAGATTCCTTTCCTGATATCAGCCGTGGGGTGCGTTTCGATGCATCTTTGAAAAACATCCATCATTTGGTGTGCACAGCACACCCTACTTTCCTTTGCGTCTTCGTGTCCTTGCGTGATCCCCTTATCTGCCTATATCGCCATAGTCGCTATTAATTATGATCTTCCTGGATATGTGCTTCGATGTCGCATTGTTGCAAGAACTGATCGAGGTGCGGTTTGACATCTTCCCATTGTTCAGGGTCGATTTTCAGGGTGACGGTGACCATTTCCTCCTGCTCGTCCGCATCATCATCCGCAAGAAAAACGAGATCGGGGGTCAATAACAGATCAGCCAGGTCTTTGGAATCGAAGCCGGTGAGGGTTTCGTCGATTTCCGGCAGTTCGATCAGGTCACGCAGGAGGTCTTGCAGTTTTTCCATTTCCCACTTGCCGCCCACCTGTTCGTTGTTCAGGGCGATATTGAGCGCTTTTTCCCGTTCGAGCGAAATCGAGACGACCACCGCCGGGACTTCTTCGATTCCCTCCTGCTTCAAGATGGCCAAGCGTTGATGCCCGCCGACGATGTGCCCGGTTTTTTCATTCCAGACCAGTGGTTGTACCAGGTCAAATTCAGTGAGGGATCGCTTGAGCCGTTCGTATTCCGGCATCCCCGGTTTCAAATCGACCCGTGGGTTATAAGGAGCCGGTTTCAGTTTTCCAATCGGTAATGTTTCGATTCGCATCGGAGGTACCTTTATAGGGATTAGGCGTTAGGGATGAGGTGCCAGGAACGCTGGGGTATGTTTTATTCTGGTTGATCCCGGTCGGGAGGATCGTCCCGTTCCGGCATGCAGAGCCACTCGGGAGATTGTTCGAACGTTTCGCGAATTTCCTGCTTGACTTTGGAAAGCAGGCGGGCGACGTGTCCTTTGTGATGTCCGAAAACGAGGCCGATTTTTTCCAACGGCCAGCCGGCGTTTTCACGAAGAGCCAGAATCGCCAGTTTTTTCCAGTGGAGTTGTTTTTCGTGGGCATAATGTTCGTGGATCATCTCCCAGAAATCCTCTCCTTCGAGGCGGGGAAGCAGAATTTTCATGTTGTCTTCACGAATGACGGTCATGGTCTCCCTCTACTCTATGCGAAAATGTTGCGCGAGCCGTTTGTCGCTGGAGTTGTGTGCGGCGAGGTAATATGATCGCACTACTACGGCAGGCGAGACAGATGGGATCGCGTTTTTCGGGACGCTTTGACTGTTTGAAAATTCAGCGCTGTTTGACCGGCGGCTGGCACCTTGCCGCTTATACGATCGGGTAATTTTTTATGATGAATCTTGAGCGATATCGCAAACAGATGCTCTTCCGGGAATTTGGCGAACAGGGGCAGATTCGATTGCGCCGCAGCAGCGCGTTGCTCGTCGGTTGCGGTGCGTTGGGAACCGTGATCGCCGATTCGCTGACACGGGCCGGCATCGGAAAACTGCGGATTGCCGATCGGGATTTCGTCGATCTTTCCAATTTGCAACGCCAGGTTCTTTTCAATGAGGACGATGTCGCGCATCATGAGCCGAAAGCGGTTGTGGCGGCGAGAAAGTTGAAAGCGATCAATGCGGAAGTGGAGATCGAACCACACGTGGCGGATGTGAACCATCAGAATATTCTCGGGCTGTGCGAAAATGTGGATCTCATTCTGGACGGAACCGATAATTTCGAAACGCGATTTCTGATCAACGATGCGTCACTCGAAACGGGCATTCCGTGGATCAGCGGCGGTGTTCTGGGAGCCAGCGGGCAGGTGATGACGTTCGCGCCAGGAAAAACCGGCTGCCTGCGATGCCTGATCGATTCCGTCCCGCCACAAACCGAGACATGCGATACCGCCGGAGTTCTCGGCCCCGCGGTGAATATCATCGCGTCGCTGCAGGTGATCCGGGCGCTGCAGTTGATCCGTGACCCGGATCAGCCGGATCGACGGATGACGATTGTCGATCTGTGGGACGGCAGTTTTCAACAGGTCGATCTGGCTTCGCTCGCCCAACAGAATGAGTGCAACGCCTGCGGAAAGGGTGAGCGGATCTGGCTGCAGGGAAAACGGGGTTCGCAAACAACTGTTCTATGCGGTCGCAATGCGGTGCAGATGACGCCCCCCGAAAAGAAACAGATCGATTTCGAGCAGTTGGCCCGCTCGCTGCAATCATCGGGAGAAATCAGTTGCAATCCGTTTCTGTTCTGGTTCAAACCGAGCGGACAACCGGAAATCGAAATCCATCTTTTCCAGGATGGTCGGGCCATCATCAAGGGAACCGAAGACATGGCCGAAGCGAAAACGCTGTATGCCCGCTACCTCGGTTCATGATTTCCTTGACCGCTCTGTTTCTTTCTGTCTCGATCAGAATGCCCCTGTCCGTCGTGCCAGCTTTGTCGGCAATGTCAGTTTCAAATTGATTTTAATCAAAAAACAAGGCAACTCCTGCCCACGCAAAAACCGCCCGCTGAAAAGAACCGGAATCCCTCAACTCCCCCGGAAATCTATTTACATGCAAAAAGATTACATGTAAACTATTGACATGTATATAAAAAGGCTGGTATCATCTGTCAGGTTCGGGTTTACCGGTTGCTGTGGTTTGGGAAATTCGCCGGGAATTTCGGGACGTTCGCTGGGGGTTCGGTTATTGGTGTGAACGCGTTGTGATGCGGTTATGATGCAGGGGGGGCGGCTTGATGAGAACGGGCTTGATGAAAACGGGAGCAACATTTCTTTTTCTGATTCTGTGCGGTGCTGTCTGTTTGGCGGAAGAAGCTGAACCGCTGCGATGGCAACCGCTGTTTAATGGCGAGAATCTGGACGGATGGGATCTGTTCGTCACAGGGCAACCG
>JALWSL010000604.1 GCA_027080405.1 Planctomycetaceae bacterium | reverse complement strand
GTATTCTGTCGTCTGTTGCGGGATGACTTGTGTTTCTGCCGGAATAGACCGCAAATCCGGCGAGTTGCAACATTTCCTGTTGTTTCCTGTTACCGGTGATTATAGCAGAGGACAGGGCGAAGTCAGCCCTAAATTTCAAGATGCCTTTTATTAGAATCGAGCGGTTAGACGATCCCAGACTGGATATTTACCGTAACCTGCGTCAAAAGAATCTGATTTGGCAGTCCGGCTGTTTTATCGTAGAGGGCAGGAGAGTTGTCGAGCGACTGTTGAACAGCCCGTACGAGGTGCAATCTCTGCTGTTGAGCGAAAAACGTGTTGATGCCCTGGCCGGGCGGATCGACGAGAAGATCGATCTGTTCGTTCTTCCCGAACAGGAAGCCTCCCGGCTGATCGGATTCCGGTTTCACAGTGGCGTGCTGGCCTGTGCGAAAAGGATAGAGAACCCGTCACTGGAATCGATGATCCAACCGTCTTCAGGCAGAAACCCGATACTTGTCTGTTGCCCGAAAATGACGGACCCCGACAACCTCGGATCGTTAATCCGTTTGGGAGCGGGGTTTGGTGTGCAGGGAATCGTACTGGGAACGGGTTCTGTCGATCCCTACATCCGGCGGGTCATTCGGGTATCAATGGGAACGTTCTTCAAAGTGCCGATCCGAATGGATAACAACCTGTTCAATGAGCTGAAATCTCTGCGGGAACAGAACAGATGCAGAATTATCGCAGCAGAAAAAACAGACCATTCGCAAACTCTGGGCAACTTCACCGGCTTTGAAAAAACAGAAACTGAAAAAACCGGAACCGTAACAATCGAATCCGAAAAAAAAGAAACAGAAAAAATGGCCGATCTCGATTCCGTTCTCGAAACCGATCCCGATGCAAAAGATCGTCTCACGGTGCTGCTTTTAGGCAATGAAGCGGAGGGGTTGGATTCAAAATGGCTTGAGATGGCTGACAGGACATTGCACGTACCGATGCAGCAGGGCGTTGATTCATTGAATATCACCCACGCGGCTGCGATCTTTCTGTATGAACTGACCCGTAATCGTTAGGTCTCAATTGTACGCATCATACGAACGTGTTACCTTCAGGTCTCTGTCCGTGCAAGATTTTCCGGGCCTGTAACGGCTTCGACAGGAATATCCGTTACATCCTGTTTCAAAGAAGATGAGGCATTTCGATGAATTCGATAAAGTTGAATCTGCCATTCCGGTTGGTTTCTTTTTGTGTCATTCTTCTGTTGGGTCAGCAGCTTTGGGGCATGGAAAGCCCGGCTGAACAGGCCGACTCATTTCCGGGCAGGAAATCGAATTGGAACGGATTTGCGAGATACGATTTCAAGGTCGAACAGTTCCCTGTTCTTGTTGTTGTTCCGCATAAAGCTGCCGCGGGGAAGCCCTGGGTCTGGCATGGGGAGTTTTTCGGGCATAAACCAGCCCCGGACATTGCCCTGCTGAAAAAAGGCTTTCACATTGTTTACATGAGCATCCCGAATATGCTTGGTTCTCCCGAGGCGGTTGAACATTGGAATCTGTTTTATCGGGAGTTGACCGAAAAATACGGTTTTGCAAAAAAAGTGGCCTTGGTGGGACTTTCTCGAGGAGGGCTGTACTGCTACAACTGGGCCGCCGCGAATCCGGAGAAAGTGGCCTGTATTTATGGAGATGCCCCTGTTTGCGATTTCAAAAGCTGGCCGGGCGGTTTTGGAAAAGGGAAGGGCAGCAAAGTCGAGTGGCAGCGGGTACTCGATCGTTACGGCTTCAAAAGCGAAGAAGAAGCTTTAGAGTACAAAAAGAATCCCGTTGATAACCTGGCACCGTTGGCAAAGTATCACGTGCCTTTGCTGCATGTTTATGGAGAGGCGGACGAAGTGGTGCCCTGGGATGAAAATACGGGAGTGGTTGCATCGCGTTACCGCCAGATGGGGGGACGGATTGATCTGATCGCCAAGCCGGGCGTGAAGCATCATCCTCACAGTCTGCACGATCCCAAGCCGATTGTTGATTTTATCGAAACAAACGCCTCGGTCGGAAAAAAGCGAACCCTTCCGCCTCACCGTAATGATCCGGTCGGTATCCGATCGGCAACGCTCGAACCGTCAAAAAAAGTGGTTTACAAATTGGTTGACGATCACGAACTTTATCTGCATGTTTTTGAACCAGAAGGTTTTCAACCTGATGATCGCCGCCCCTGTTTTCTGGTCATTCACGGCGGGGGATGGGTCGGGGGCGAGCCTCGCAGAATGTATCCCTTTGCTGATCACTTCGCAAAACGGGGGATGGTCGGGATCAGCCTGGAATATCGATTATGCAACAAGGCAAAGGGAATTACCGTTTTTGACTGCGTCAAAGATGGCCGCAGCGCCGTACGGTTTATCCGTTCGCATGCCAACTCGCTCGGCATCGATCCGCAGCAGATTATCGTCAGCGGTGGTTCAGCAGGCGGGCATGTAGCCTTGGGGACGGCTCTGTTCAATCAGGTGAATGACGCAAACGATCCTGTCGATATTTCGCCCGTCCCGAATGTTCTTGTCCCTCTGTTTCCCGTAATCGATACCTCTCCTGCCGGTTATGGAAACCAGCGGATCGGAAAACGCTGGCGGGAACTTTCGCCAGTTGATCATGTCAGGAGCGGGTTGCCCCCCACGATTATTTTTCACGGAACCGCCGATACCGTCACCCCATTTGCCGGAGCGAAAAAATATCAGGAATTGGCGATCCAAAAAGGGAACTGCTGTGAACTCGTTGTCCACAAGCAGGGCAAACATGGCTATTTGATGTTCGACGACAAACTGTATCTGGAAACCCTGAAACAGATCGAGGATTTTCTGGCTTCGTTGAAGTAGTCGTCACCTCGAATCAGACCGGAAAATATTGAACCGGATGGAGAAGGCTGTGATGTTTCGTCGTCATTTCTTGCAGAATCTTGCGGTTGGTTCCTCTGTTGCTTCATTTTCCCCGTTTGCGTTTGCGAATGGCCCTGGCCCTTCAGCAGCGCAACCGACACGAATAAAGGTGGGACAAATCGGTACCAGGCATGCCCATGCGAGCGGGCAAATCCATACCCTGCGTGCGTTATCCGATCTGTACGATTTCGTTGGTTATGTCGAACCGGATAAAGCCCGCCACAGGCAAATTGCAGAGACCGCACCGTATCGGGGAGCAAGACGGCTGACAGAGAAAGAATTGTTCGCCACACCGGGCTTGCAGGTAATTGCTGTTGAGACAGAAGTTTGTGATCTGCTTTCCACTGCCCAGCGCTGTATTGATGCCGGCTTTCATATCCATCTCGACAAACCGGCGGGAGAATCACTGGAGCAACTTGAAAAGCTGCACCGTACCGCAGAAGAAAAGTCTCTGACGATTCAAATGGGATACATGTTCCGATACAACCCTGCCTTTCAGTTTTTATTTCGGGCTGTGCGCAATGGCTGGCTGGGGGATCTGTTTGAGGTTCACGGAGTGATGAGCAAAAAAGTTCCCGAGGCAAGACGCAGACAGTTGGCACGTTATGCGGGGGGATCGATGTTTGAACTCGGGTGTCATTTGATCGACCCGTTGTTCCATCTGCTCGGTGTGCCGGAAAATGTTGTCAGTTATAACC
>JALWSL010000603.1 GCA_027080405.1 Planctomycetaceae bacterium | reverse complement strand
ATGAAAGGCGGTGAGATATTTGTTCAAGGGAACGCCGGAGATTTCCCGGGAACACGAATGAGGCGGGGAACTATTGTTATCCAGAAAAACGCAGGGGAAAATCCGGGCCTCGAAATGCTGGCCGGATCGATTCTGTTGTTTGGTCAATATCGTGGTCAGCCGGGGATCGGCATGCAGCGTGGCTCGATTATTCTGCTTCAAAAAAATGCAACCGATTGCTCGTTCGGCTATCAATGCGAATTCGCTGTCAGGTATCAACCTCTGTTTCTTCTCGCCCTGCTCAGATATCTGGATCGAACCGGTCACTTTCATATCGATCAGGCATGCTACACCGATTGCTATGATCGATACTCCTGCGACATGGCGGAAATGGAACGGGGAGAAATACTCGTTCGGGTCGCCGAGTGAAACATCACTCTCTTTCGACGTTACCCTCTTTCGAGCACTTTCAGTCTTTTCCCAACCTCTTTCAGGAAAGTGATCAGATTTCAGGAAAGTGATCAGATGGCCTGCTTCTATTCAACTTCGCAGATCAGGCATTTCAGATAGGCGTTTTCCGGGCATGTGGTTGCGACAGGGTGATCGGGTGCCTGTCCGCGCGATTCGAGAATTCTTACCTTGCGGTTCGTATCGATTGCGGCCCGCGCGATGATCTCTTCGAAATCTTCGTGGGAAATCAAGCCGGAGCAACTGCATGTCACCAGACAACTGCGGGGCTTTAACAGGTTGATTGCTGCGATGTTCCATTTCAAATACGCCTTGGCTGCCCGTTGAATGCCGCCACGACTGCGAGCGAACTTGGGAGGATCGAGCACGATACCATCGTATTTTTCCTCGCACGTTTCGAGATACTTCAAGGCATCGGATTGTTCGAATCTGCAACGGTTCTCCAGCCCATTCCTGGCGGCGTTCTGTTTTGCCATCTGCAATGAGGGGGCAGAAGAATCGATCCCGGTAACGTGTTCTGC
The DNA here is from genome assembly GCA_027080405.1 of Planctomycetaceae bacterium. Lineage (GTDB taxonomy): Bacteria > Planctomycetota > Planctomycetia > Planctomycetales > Planctomycetaceae > Rubinisphaera. The sequence continues at coordinate 2,640 of JALWSL010000603.1, read as the reverse complement.
CCTTCCATGTTTGAGAGCGTTCAATGTGAAACCGCCCGTATAACAGCAGACATCGAGCACCTGGCCATGCAGATACCGTGCGGCAGCAAGACGATTATCGCGTTGATCGAAATAGAAACCGGTCTTCTGGCCCTCACACAAATCGACACCGTATGAAAGGGAATTTTCCTCAATAAGCAACGGACGCGGCGGTGCTTCTCCCGAGAGCAGTTGATCCGACAGATCCATTCCTTCAGCCGAGGACATTCCCTTTTCCGTTCGCAGCCAAATCCCTCGGGGTTGTAGTAACTCCTGGAGCAGATTGCAAATTTCATCGGAGCGTTTCGCCAGCGCAGCAGAAGTAAATTGCACCACAAGCCAATCACCAAATCGATCGACGGTCAATCCGGAAAGATCATCTGCCTCACTGAAAACAAGGCGACAGGCATTGAAGGAGGCTTCATCCTGAAAGATCCGTCTGCGCAGGGAAATGGCCGATTCGAGTCGAGCTTTCCAGAAGTCCCTGTCCAGCGGAACTTCAACATCCCAACTGTAGAGTCGGACTTTTATCTGGCTGGCCGGATTGAACAACCCCCGCGCGATCGGCTTGCCTTCGTTTGAAAGAACAAGCACCTCCGAACCGGTTTCCAGGTTCTTCGCATATTTCCCGATCGCTCCTGCAAAGACCCAGGGATGCCTCGAAAAAAACGGAAGCGCCCGACGCGGTTTGATCATGATCTTCGGTAAATTTTCAGTCGACATTCCGTCCCTTCCCAGGTGATTTCCTTCTTTACAGTCTCTTGCGGGGGCACTATAACGAATCGAATCAGGATATGTGAGCGGGTGACAGAATTTGGTCTGCGGTAATGAATAGAAATCTTTCGGAAAAAGCCGATTCCCTTAATCCCGGTTTTCCCAAACTCGATGCCATCAAGCCCGGCACCCGGATTACCGCGATGGGACTGGGGCATTTCGGGGGACAGATCGCTGCGATCAAATATTGTGCGGAATTGGGAGCTGATATTCTGGTAACCGATCGTTCTTCCGATAAGTTGCTTGCCGATTCTGTCGCCAGGCTGCAGGGTTATCCCCATGTTTCCTTTCGATTTGGTCAGCATCATCCGGAAGATTTTGTTGATGCCGAGCTGATTCTTGTTTCCCCTGCGGTGAAGCCGAATCATCCCTGTCTGCGGGCAGCCGAAGAAAAGGGAATTCCCGTTCTGACCGAGATCGAACTATTTCTGGCGAACTGTTCGGCCAGGGTAATCGCGGTCTCGGGCAGCGTCGGGAAATCGACCACTGTCAGCATGATCGAGCATCTCCTGCTTTCCATGAACATCGATGTTCATGTGGGGGGGAACATCGGTAACAGTTTACTCCCGCATGTGAACGGGATATCCGACCGGGATTGGGTCGTTCTGGAACTGAGCAGTTTTCAATTACATTGGTTGTCCCGTCGGGAATACTCATTTGAAGTCGCGGTGTTGACAAGCTATTTCCCGCATCATCTCGATTGGCACGGCGGTGAGGAAAATTATCGGGCGTGCAAGCAGAGCCTGCTCCGCAATCAGAACGTGACACAACTGGCTGTTTTGCCCGCTTCGTTTCGCGAAAACGGAGATTGGCGTTCGCAAGCAAGGCCGGTTTATTTTGGGAGTGAAGATTTAACCGGCCTGCCGGAGTGTTGGTCCGTGCATGACAAACGCAACGCTGCGGCTGCATACGCGGCAGCAAAAAGAGTAGGCGATTTGCAGGGCAGAAAAATCCGGAAGGAGGATGCCGGTTCCCTGTTGAAGGAATTTCGAGGGTTGCCGCACCGGATGGAATTGATTGCCGATCGCGAAGAACGCAGGTTCATCAACGATTCCAAGGCAACCTGCCCTCAAGCGACGATCGCCGCACTGCGCAGTATGACAGAGCCGACGTGGTTGATCCTCGGCGGTGCCCTTCTCCCTGACGATCTGGAAGGGCTGATCGGCGAATTGAAAACGACCTCCCTACTTCGCGGTATCGCCTGTGTGGGGCCAACCGGCCAGCGTATCTTTCAACGCCTGAAGCCGATCCTCTCGAAACAGAAAAAAAATGTTCTCTGCCGATTGTATCCTTCCTTGAAGCCGGCCGTTCTGTGGTGTTGGGAGAGTTCAAGATCGGGCGATTCAATTCTGCTTTCCCCCGGCTGTCCCAGTTACGATGAATTCCAAAACTACGAACAACGGGGAAGCAGCTTTGCAAAATTCGTGAGAGAATTGAAATCGCATGCCTGTGCAGATCGCGACGCATCCTGATTGAACATGTTTGATGAGAGTTCCCCGGACAGCCAGTCGCCGCGGCCCGACCGTCTCGTTCCGGTTTCGAGTAATGGATAACGCCATGATAACACCACGGATAATGAACCTCATAAATAACAAGACAGATAATGTCACGATTGCCAACGGGAGGGATATTGTTTACTCTGAAATCGTCGCCCAGACGAAGACGATATCCGAATACGATGGCACCCGGTTACTGATAGCAGGAAGATAAAAATAAAAATAAAAGTAAACGATCTACCGCCTACAAGGCGGTAGCTTTTAATTGGTGGGCGGACTGACTCGGACTGCAAGTCCTCCGTCAGTCTTGGGATTCAATTCGAAAGTTCCCCTCATTATCGGGAGGTTCCTG
>JALWSL010000602.1 GCA_027080405.1 Planctomycetaceae bacterium | reverse complement strand
CTGACAGCCTGCTTGATCCCGAAGGGGAAGGCATGTCCAGCGAAATAATGATGCAGGAAATGATGCAGCAGGCCGGAACTGGGGCCGCCGCACTGCGCGGACGAAAGGCCAATGTCTCAAGACTGCGAGGGTACGGCCCTCCCCAAAAATCGAAAAAGGGTAGACGCCGATAACCCGTAGTTACAAACGATAGAGGTTCGTGCATCGCCCGTAAATTTTGGGGAAATACCCGCTTGGTTACGGCTGTCGGAATGGGCCGGCCGCATCGGAACATTTCTTGTACAGGATCGTATTGGCAACAGAAAAAATTCGACTCCCCGGATCGCTTTAACAGACCGGGGAGTCGGAACTTGCCGGGGTTATTCACATTCCCACACCTCTTGCCTCTGCCTGTCCAGTACATCTTTATCTGTCAGGTCGAATTTCAAAGGTGTCACGGTGATGTATCCCCGGGCCAGGGCATGAATATCGCTCCCCTCATCAATGCCATCACTTTCCAGCGGATTGAGACTGGACCAGAAATACGGTTTTCCCCTTGGATCGATTCTCCGTTCGATCGCCTCTGTATGACGATTGGTGCACATCGAGGCGAAGCGGACGCCCTTGACCGGGGTATCGCTACTTGGGAAATTAATGCTCCACAACAGTCCCGATTCCCGGTTTTCTTTCAGTAATCGACTGATGATTGAGACAGAACGGCGTGCCGCTTTCTCATAATCCGCCGGAGAATCCATTGATAATGAAATCGCCACCGAGGTAATCCCGAAAAACGCTCCTTCGATTGCCGCTGCAATCGTACCGGAATAGAGAACATTGATGCCGAAATTCGATCCGGAATTGATCCCCGATACAATCAACTCCGGGCGTCGCGGGCAAAGTTCCATAATACCCAACTTGACACAATCAGCCGGGCTCCCATGTACCGCCCAACCACGACGTTTCCCGTGGGAGATCGATTCATCAACCTGAAGAGGACTGCGGTAGGTGACAGAATGCCCCACACCGCTCTGTTCATGAAAGGGAGCCACCACCTCAACTTCTCCCATTTGCAGTAATTCCCGCTGCATCGCCCATAAGCCGGGAGCGTGGATACCATCATCGTTTACCAACAGAATTTGCATGGTCATTCAGTATTGCCTTTTCGGGGATTGGATTGAGAGCCTGTTTCTGCGTCACTCGCCACATTTCATGTTTGAATTGATCAGGCAAACGGATGCCCGACCGGGATATGACGTCTGTACAACCAACAGTTGCCGCTCATGATAAAGAGCAACCTGGTGAGAAATCTTACTCCCGATTCAAAAGAACCTGCCTGATCCGGAATCATATCATTTCATCACGATCAACAAAATGCCGGGCTCAACAGGCAAAAAAATTGACCATCGTGGATCATCATGGAAAGTTGCGACTCAGAAAATTCCTGAAGCTCAACATGCTTCTCTCATGACCTCCCTCATGCGGCCTCATACGGAACGACAGAACTGCCGGGCCTGTGCGCTGTGCCATGACACGAATACCGGCCCGAGTTGTCCGATCAACCGAATCGGAAACAGCCGGTTTCGATCGATATGCTTTTTGTCCCGATTTGACCGGCCAGAAAAATAAAGCTGTAATAACCTCTTCATTTTTGCTATAAGGGTAAGTGAATGGCCTGACCGCCGGGTTGGCCGCCGGCCCGATAGACAGAAACACCCCCTGCACAGACTCTTCCAAACGGCTCTCCATGAAGCGGGAACCGGGTTCCAGTCTGTTTTCCTTCCCGAGACCATCGATGCTGGCGGATTGATTTATGACTGCAAAACGAATTGTGTTAATCGAAGATGATCGTGAAATTTCCACAACACTTCAAACGGTGTTGAAGAATTCCGGGTACGATGTCGTTGCGTGCTGTAACGGAATTGAAGGTCGCAAGGCGATTGAAGAAGATTCCCCCGATCTGGTCATTACTGACATGATGATGCCCAAGATGGGAGGATTTCCCGTGCTGGAATTTTTGAAATCGATGGAAAATCCTCCCAAAGTGATCATGGTCACTGCCAATGAGGGAGGGCGACACAAGGCTTATGCCGAAATGCTGGGCGTTGCCGCCTATTTGCGAAAACCGTTCGCGATGGATCTGTTTCTCGACACCATCGAAAAGGTACTCTCAGGGGAATCAGACGAACCATCTTCCCCGCCGCCCAAGCGAAAGCGCTCAAGAAAATCATCTTCCTGATGCAATGAGGCAAGCCGGGCGCTGGAATTTGCCTACCCTCTCTGGCTCACCAGTCCTTCGCCGAACAACAATGCGATTTCCACCAACTCTTTCCACTGCCCCCTACGAGATCGTGGGGAGCAGTTCGGGGATCGGTTTGCCGAATGGGAGGATCGGCATCGGGCGGTTTTGCAGGTCTCGCAGGATATGGTTCTGGTTGATACCCAGGTGCCGGTAAACGCTGGCCCATAAGTCGTTCGGTGTCATCATCCGTTCAATTGGGTGTTCCCCCTTGCTGTTGGTCGCACCAATGACCTGACCGGTTCGCATTCCGCCCCCTGAAACAAGAACTGACATCGCTTTGGGCCAATGGTCCCGTCCCGGTTGCATCACTCCGGTTTGTGTGCCTCGTTGTGGGTTGATTTTGGGAGTGCGTCCAAACTCGCCGGTGGAAACAATCAATACCTTTCGATCCAGTCCGCGATTGTAAATATCTTCGATCAGGGCCGAGAGTGCCTGGTCGTAAACGGGGATGCGCCATTGGCTATCCTTGAAGATGTGTGCGTTCACAGCGTGCGAATCCCAGTTGTAGGCACCGTATTTGGGAACCGGCTTGTCAGAAAACGGTTTCTCCCAAACCATGGTCACGAAGCGCACCCCGGCTTCGACGAGTCGTCTCCCGAGTAGCGCGCGTTGTCCGTAAGCGCTCCAACCGTAGCGGTCACGCAACTCTTTCGGTTCCTGGGAGATATCGAAGGCGTTACGAACCTTTTCGCTCATGAGCATATTGATCGCCTGTTCGTTGAAACCATCCATCGCGTTCATGATGCCGGATTTATCAACGTCCCTGCGAAATTGATCGACTCCCTTGAGCATCGCCAGGCGATCATCGAGCCGGCTTTCCATGTTCTGTTTCACGCCGATATTTTGCACTTTGAAATCGGCCTGGCTCGGATCACCCCCGACAATAAAAGGTGTGGTTGATGGCCCCAGATAGGCCGGTCCCATCGCGAAGGTATCAATCGCGGCACGGGAGGCATCGACTTCCGTGACACAAACCGGCATTTCATCGCTGCTTTTTTCGAGCATCTTTTTCACGATGCAACTGACAGCCGGGGCATCGTTGATGGTGTTCGTCGGTGTGGCGGGAATGCGCCCTGTCATCAGGCGTTTGTGTCCGCCGCCATGATCGGCGAAGTCGTGATGAATCGAACGGATCAGGTTGAACTTGTCGGCGATCTTCGCGTGCCTCGGCAGAATCTCCGAGAGCTGAATCCCCGGCACGTTCGTGTCGACCGGCCGAAACGGTCCCCGGACTTCGGCCGCCGCCTCCGGTTTCATGTCCCACAGGTCGAGCTGGCTGGGCGCGCCCAGGTTGAAGATCATGATGCACGCACGGTCGTCGTGCCCCGGC
>JALWSL010000601.1 GCA_027080405.1 Planctomycetaceae bacterium | reverse complement strand
GCGCAAGGCTTTAGCCCGGCACGCACAGCAGACCAGCAGGCTGCCCGTGCAGATGCACCGTATATCGTGATGTCGGTTCTGTCATTCATCGAGAAACATGAACAGAAATGCGGACTGCAAAAACAGCCGCTTACTAAAACAACTGCCGACAACCTGCCGAACAAAAAAGCCTCTGGAAGTTTTATCATCCCAGAGGCTTCAGGTTTATCAAATCAGGCAAGTTTTCGCTAAAGATTCTCGCCTTCATGAGCAGGAATGACTTCATCGTTCTCGTCAAGTATTTCTGCGGTGGTTCCTGCCAGGTGAACGGTTTTGTAACCGCCGATCGCTTTGAAGTAGAGGAACAGCAGGAAGTAGATTACAGCCATAGTGCCGGGGATGAAAGAATCGGCGACCAGCGTCTTGCGGTCTCCCGTGATACTGGCATCGACAACCAATTGTTGTTCCTCGGTTGCCTTGTTTTCTTTAATCGCATCGTTTGCCTCTTTTACTTTTGCTCCATCCAAACCGTGAACTTCGGAGAAGAAGAGGAACTTGCTCGGCTTTTCGGCTTTGTATTTCTCATAAATTTCGACTTGTGCCTGCTTCAATGCCTCGCCCGCATAGCGATCTTTGGCGTAGCCCAGACCGGCGGAACCGATCAAACCGGCCGACATCATCCCGATCCCCCCCATGATACTCATCGCAACGGCACCAGTTCGCGGGAAGCGATCCCCTACGACGGCCAGCATGGTTGGCCAGAAGAATGTTTTTCCCAGTGCGTAAATTCCCAAAGCGAGCAATGCTCCTGCGAAGGTGGTGATGCCACTGGCCAGGTTCAATCCGATACAGGCCAGGATGGAACAGACCAGCAGGATACCGATCGGTGAAAGGCCAATTTTCTTTTCGATAAAATCTGCACAGAACCGAAGCAGAAACATGATCAATGAGGTATAGACAAAGAGAATCTTCCCTTCACTGGAACTGAGGATATTCCCGGTGATATTTTGGATCCAGCCATCTGTCCCCAGTTCGACCGCCCCGACGAGCGCGTGTGTGACAAACAACACAAAAATCAGCCAGGAACCGATGGAAAAATTGGTCAAGATCGCGATTGCAATCAACAGAACCCCGCCGATGCCGTAACCGATGTAGGTTCCGCTGCCGGGATAAATCGGCTCCAAAACAGAAGCGAAAAACAGGGCCAGCATAAAACAGGCGACCAGTCCGCCAAACAGGCCGACATCCTTGAACATCTCTCCCAGGCTGAGCCCCTTTTCAGACGCCTCCGAGAGAGGAAATTTCTGCCCCAGAAACATCAAACCGTAAACGACGGTTGGAATCAGATAGAGTGCCAGTTGATATTTCCAGTGAAGTTGTAATCCGTCATCGAGCCACCAGCCGAGCATCCCGCCCAGAATCAGCCCGGCTGGCCAACTGGCATGCAGGATATTGAGATAGTGCGTTCGATTCGTCGGGAACAGGGTTGCAACAAGAGGGTTTGCGACCGCTTCCAATGTTCCATTGGCAATCGCAAACAGGAACATCCCCCAGAACAGGTAATTGTAAACGGTTTCCTTGGGCATTTCGGCCGTTGGCATGAAGGTGACAAAAGCGGAAGCAACGTGAAACAGAAATGCCACAGCAACCAGTTTGCCGTAGCCGATTTTATCAACAACAAGACCGCCAATAAAAATCCCGAAACAGAACCCGGTGAATCCCGCTCCGCCAATCTGGCCCAATTCTGTCGCGGTGAAACCGTATTCCCCGCCCCAGTTATCAAAAATACCACCACGAATCGCAAAGCCGACCCCGGCAGCCAGAATCGCCATAAACCCTGCCCAAAGAAGACGGTATGCGTTGGAAGAAATTGCTTCAGGTTGCTTGTCTGTCATGCGTTGCTGTTCCTCAATGAATTCCCGGTGAACGAAGTGGGACAATGAAACATTGATAGATAATTGAACGTGCATGCTAGCCATGCGTTGAAGCATTTGCAACTAAGTGGTCGTCCCTGTTTGCTGTGAACACTCTGTATCTGGAACCGTTTCTGGAACTCCGGGATAACCTGCTTGACGCTTTTCCGCTCCCGAGTTAATGTCCCGTTGCAACTTTCCCATGAACCACCATTGCCAACTCGAACTGCCAGGTTGAACAGCCAGGTTGAACCGCTACGAAAGGTGAGCCAGAAATATGAGACACGATGGTCGAAAATCCAACCAGTTACGCCCAATTACTGTTCAACGTGAATTTACCGGAGCCAGCCCCGGATCGGTCTACATCAAGGCGGGACGAACGACACTTCTATGCACTGCGAGTATCGAGGAAGGTGTTCCTCCCTGGAAGAAGCAGGAAGAAAATCCGACCGGATGGGTGACTGCCGAATACAGCATGCTTCCCGGAAGCACCGTTCCCAGAAAGCGGCGCGAACGTAGTAAAATTGATGGACGTTCTTCGGAAATTCAGCGATTGATCGGGCGATCGTTGCGGGCTGTCATTGATTTTCAGGCGTTGGGACCGCGCACCATTACGGTCGATTGCGACGTTCTCGAAGCCGATGGCGGTACGCGTACACTCGGCATCACCGGTGGTTTTATCGCTCTTGTCGATGCGCTCAACTGGCTCCAGCAACAGGACGAGCAGTGTGAGCCTTCAAAAGTTCTGCTCGGAAGCGTTGCAGCTGTCAGTGTCGGAATTTGCAACGGCGAACCGCTGCTCGATCTTGACTATTCAGAGGACAGCACCGCAGAAGTCGATTTGAACGTGGTGATGAATGGACAGGGGCAATTTGTTGAAATTCAGGGGACCGCTGAGCAAAAGACATTCTCCCGACCGCAACTCGACCAGCAACTGACACTGGCAGAGAAGGGAATTGTAGAATTGACATCGATTCAGCGGGAAATTTTAGGAAAAAAATGGCCTCTGGACGAATAGAGCTCAAGTTGATATACCTTCGCTCCTGTTCGGGCAGCTTTTCTGTCCCTGCAACCCTTCCCTACCTGTTTTTCCCAGCCCGGCCGGTTCATTCTGACCGCCGTAACCAAACCAATCCCTTTCAAAAATTTGCGAGCCATTCGCAAACTTTCACTGTAAGTCATTCAGACTGATCCGTTCTGGAACAGTTCGTCGGGTCCGTCCAGCGGGCCATCGTCGACTCCCCCCCATCTCCTCTGGGCAACGAAACAACGGAGTTCCCTATGCGTTCCCTGATCCACTTTTTACTGATTGCCATTACATTCAACCTGCTGTTTACGAATCAGATTCAGGCAGGAAAAATTGAAGCCATTGAAGGGAAGAAGTATTTTCTGACCAAAAAACATGGCCCCTGGATGATCATGGTTGCCGTTTTCAGTGAACCGCCAGAGGAAATGAAAGCGGAAGGAATGGGGCCGGAAGAGGCAGCTGAAGCGCTTGTTCTGGAACTGCGAAGAAAGGGGATTCCTGCCTATACATTCTGGCGGGATGAGCGAAGGGAATCGATCCAGACAATCAACCGCCAACGCCAACAAGAACGCCGAACGTATTTGCTCGATAAGGAAATTTGCGTTCTGGCAGGAAATTACAATTCCCCGGAAGAGAAGAATCAGCTCGCCAAAAGAACATTGGAGTGGATAAAAAAATACGATCCCCAAT
>JALWSL010000600.1 GCA_027080405.1 Planctomycetaceae bacterium | reverse complement strand
CTTTTCATAAAATGCCGCTTTTAGCCTTGGGTCATTTTCAGACACGAGACGACCAGACTTCAGGATTCGATAAGTGAGTTCAATCGGACTATTATTTAATAAAATCAAATCGATTTTTTCCGTTCCGAGCAATACGGACAATCTGTAAAGTAAATTTAGTCGCTCCCGAAATAAGTCTATTTCGGAATTTGCCTCCCGCAAATAGACCGCTATATCAATATCGCTCAAGGGCCTTGTTTTATTTCTTGCGATGGAACCAAAAAGATAGGCAAAGCCAACATCTCTCTGTTGCGAAAAAAAGTCCATTAGCTTGGTGATAATATCTTGATTATTTTTGTATAATGTTGAATACATTTTTTTCATGGTATTCGTGGGCAAAAAAGGGTAAAGGATAAAACAAAAGAATAAAATATAATTAAATAATGAACTTTTCAGACATCTTTGCGAAAGCGAAGCTTTTTCATGATAATGGTAAAGATATCTTTGAGTTCTTTAGACTCGCGGATAAGTTTGAGTATTCGAATTTTTTAAGAATTTGACTATATGCCAAAGTTACACTATGACTTAAAACCATTAAAATGGTTTTTGTCTTTTTCTGCCTCAGAAGCCCACGACTTAAGTCGTGGGTTAGCCAAGGAAAAATAAACAATAGAACCGCTTCAGCGGTTTTCAGGGCGTCTTGAAAAAATACTTTGTTTTTTGGCTACGGCTTCAAAACAAAAGGAAATTCGTCGGTAATTTTGCTTTTGTTGCCCTCTGTAAAATTGATAGGGAAATTTACAAGGAACAAAAATATATTAGCGTCAAATCCTGAAGTATTTAAGAATGATATTATTTCTTGCGGATTGAATTCATTGAATTACGCCACTTTGAAATATTTTCAAGAATTTAATCACATCTACAGAAAATCCAAATGTTCGTTTTTCAAGATCATTCTCGTATATCCTCCCCTTTTCTTTCACTTTTTCCTTTAGCCTTTATCCTTTAACCTTTTTATCTGCTATCAATTCATTATCAGCCCGATAACCGCAATCGCCACAATGCTGGTGATAATCTGAAGCGGAACGCCGATTTTCAGATAATCCCGGAATTTGTAGCCCCCGGGGCCATAGACCATCAGGTTGGTCTGGTAACTGATGGGTGTGGCAAAGCTGGCGGCAGCGGCAATGGCTACTACAATGGCCATCAGACGAAAATCCAAATGCAGGGAGGAAGCGGTTGAGATTGCCAATGGGAACATGAGCGCCGCCGTGGCGTTGCTTGTAATGATAAGGTTGGTTAAACTGGTCAGTACATACACGCCCGCAATCACCCCAATGGCGCCAAATGAACCCCGCAAACTCAACATGCCATTGGCCAGCAAGTCAGCCAATCCTGAATTCCGAACGGCGGCCGCCAACCCAAAGGCAGAAGCAATAATCAGCAGCACTTTCCAGTCCACAATATTCCGCGCCTGCGAGGGAGAAATGCTTCGAACCAGTACCAGCAGAATGGCCGCAAGTCCCGCAGCCACGATCAGAGGCAAAGCGCCCGTGGCCGCCAAAACCACCATTCCCACAAACACCACCGCGGAATAGGCCATCTGCCAATGCGGTTTTGAAGGCACCACCTCCGAGCTGGAAATCAGATAAAAATCATTGGAATGATACCATCGTTTTAAGAATTGATTATCAGCCAATAAAAGAAGGGTGTCGCCTGCTTTCAACACGATATCGCCGATTTTTTTCTGAATCCGCTCCCCGTTCCGGTGAAGCGCCACAATCACGGCCCCGTATTTGGAGCGGAAATTACTTTCTCGCACATTACGTCCCACCAGCGGTGAACTGGGGGACACCACCGCCTCAAATGTGTGAATTTCCTCTGAATCGTAGTGTTTGAGATCAAAGGACGAATCCTTAATCACCTGCAGCCCTGGGGTGCGCTGGAGCTCCAGAATCGTTTTGGGCAGCCCTGTGAAAAACAAGCGGTCCCCTTCGCGTATTTTTTCGTTCGGCCCGGCGGGCGCAATCACGTCGCCATTGCGCTCAATCTGAAAAAGAAACAATCCCTTCAAATGACGCAGTCCGGCCGCCTCCACGGTTTGCCCGATATGCTTGTACTCCGGCATCACCTTCAGCTCAATCACAAATTCCCGGGTTTTCTCCCCCAATTCCACCAGAGGCTCTTTGCGATCCGGCAGTAGACGGTTCCCAAAAATCCAGAGGAAAAGCAATCCCGTCAGAGCGACTGGCACGCCCACCGTTGAAATTTCAAAAAAGGAGAGTCCCGGTTGACCGTTCTGGATGAGCAATCCATGCACGACCAGCGTGGTGCTGGTTCCGATGAGGGTGCACATTCCTCCCAGAATGGCCGCGTACGAGATGGGTATTAGAAATTTGGACGGCGCCAGCCCCTTTTTGTCCGTCCAGGAGCGAACGGCCGGGATCATCATTGCCACCAAAGGTGTATTGTTGGTAAAGGCGGAGATCATAGCGGTTGGCAGAGTGAGACGGAATATTTGAATTCCGGTTGGCTTATCCGTCCCCGATTTGCCAAAGAACAAGGTGTGCAGCGCGTCGAGTGCACCGGTGTTTTGCAGGGCACCCGCTACAATGAAAAGCAAACCAATCGTCAAAACGCCCTGATTGGAAAAGCCTGCAAAGGCCTCATCGACCGTGATCACTTTGCCCAGAATGAGCAAAATCAAAGCGCCAAAGAACGCAATTTCAGCCTGAAGCCACCCCCTGAAGATAACAAGAACGGTTACAAATAGAATGATTGCTGTGTAATACGGCGGGAAATTAGCCATCATTTATGTACATTTTACGTTTTTATTGTAAGGCTTGTCCGGTGAGAAAATATAAAAGAACCCGTCAAAATACCCTCAAAAATCTTTTCCGATTTAAAAAAGTACAGACTTTTCTCTTAGATAGCCAATGATTTTTTCTGCGCTTTCTTCAACACTAAGCTCATCCGTGCGGATTTCCAGCTCCGGTTTCAATGGCGGCTCGTATGGTGCTGAAATGCCTGTGAATTCGGGGATTTCGCCTGCGCGCGCCTTTTTGTACAATCCTTTGGGATCGCGGTCTTCGCACACCTCGAGGGGAGCATTGACATATACTTCAATAAAATCGCCCGGATCAAGCAGATTTCGCGCGCGGTCGCGGTCTTTTCGATAGGGAGAAATAAATGACGTGAGCACAATCATTCCGGCATCGGCAAAGAGTTTGGCAACCTCGCCAATGCGGCGGATGTTTTCTTCTCGATCCTCAGGCGAAAAACCGAGGTCTTTATTCAGGCCATGACGAATATTGTCCCCATCCAAGATGTACACCTGACAACCCATTTCAAACAATTTTACTTGCGTTTCCACGGCAATTGTAGATTTCCCCGAACCGGAAAGTCCCGTTAACCAGATGACAACCCCTCGATGTCCGTTCCGTTTCGCCCGCTCGTTTGCTGTTAAGCGCGTTTCGTGCCAGGTGATATTGGTACTCTTTTTTTTCATATTTCCTCTTGGTCAGTGAAAAATGAATAATGGATAATGTATAATGTATAATGAATTAAGCTTTTTCGTTTTCTCTGGCAGTAATTAGAATTTTGCTCAACATTTTGATGATTACTTCACATTT
>JALWSL010000599.1 GCA_027080405.1 Planctomycetaceae bacterium | reverse complement strand
CTACCCCGATTGTTACACAATGTGGCTCGCCGGTGGTGGTGTCAAAGGCGGCTTCAATTACGGACAAACCGACGAACTCGGTTTCGGTGTTGTCGAGAACAGGGTTCATGTTCACGACTTGCAGGCAACCATCATGCACCTGCTCGGCTTCAATCATGAAAAATTGACCTACCGATTCCAGGGCAGAGACTACCGACTGACCGACGTGCACGGCAACGTCGTCCACGACATTGTTTCATGACAGAATTTCATAACGGGGACGGCAACTTCAACAGCGGCCCATTTACCGTATACTGATCGCCTGGTGTAACGGTTTGATGACGCGATCGAGGATATGATCACGCAGCAGCTTCTCACAGTCGTCACGCAGTTCGTGCATCGTGTCTTCGAAGGAGGATTCGGTTTGAAGACTTCCATATTGGCGCACCGTAAAGTAGACGCTGATCGACTCCTCGGGATAATCGCCCCGGCGAACCTGGTAGGCATTGGTGCGGGTTTCCACCATCAATCGAGCCTGTCTTCTGCATGAATCTTCCAGGGCAACCGTTATCGAAGGTTCAAAGTTCAGTACCTGCATGCCGGGAATATCTTTCAGCGTGTCGATTGCAGGGCCTCCTCCGAGAACTTCCGCAACGATTTCATCATGGTTTCCCCGATAGTTGAAATCGAATCCGAAGAGGAAATCAAGCGCTTCACAATCGAGTGGACTGACCGAAAGCATATAGGGCACGAGTTGCAGAACCAACGCGTGCTGTTGCATGGCTGATTCAATGCTTTCAGGATTCATGCAACCGCTGCAGATTCTTCTTTTCTCAAGCGAAAGCCAGCGGTGCTGTGACTGATCCTTGTCTTCCTCAAGAATGAAATCGCCCGTCTCCCGTGAATAGAAATTTCGCATACTCGGAAAGGTTTTCTGCACACGCTCAAAAAAGTTGAGAACGGTTTCCCGCTGGGAGGGCAGAACCATCTCTGTATTCAGGTTCATATTGATGAAGAAATCATCGGAAAGATTATCGTAAATTGTCGCCACAGTTTTCACCTCTTTCGCAATAATGCGTCAGCCTATTCAATAGACAAGGTTGCCAACTTCGAATTCCGACTGGATAATGGGAGCCCTGATGATTGCATCTGAAATACTGCATTTGAAACACAGGGCATTTGAAATACAAAACAGAACGATTGGGGAATACGGAATCATACCCGCCCGATGGGATCAGGTCAAAGAGCAGAAACATTTTCGCTCCCCGCCTGTTTTGAATCAGTCAATTTTGATAAATCTGCCTCGATATGGGATCGAATGAAATTGTGTCGTCATCTGCGTGAAGCTGTTCTCCAGGCCGATCTTTTCAAAACCGATATTGGTTGGGTTGTTCTGGCTGGATATCGGGAATCTTTCCGCGCTGCCTCAACAACCTGCCGGGTCGTCCGGCTTCTTCCCGGAAATGACACCAGAAAGGAGGCAGAGGCTCGCTGGAAAAAAGAAATTCAAAGCGGTTGGCTGTCTCGACAGGGTTACTTCCATCATCGCGGCGGGATTCGCTTTTCAAACTGGTTTCCGGATTGTCGCGCCAAGCTCGAAGAATATGGGACTGGCAGGCAGGTCGAGTTCTCGAACATACCGTGCCAGCTCGGAATGATGACGACCTTTCAGCAAAAGGTATTGAAGGCAACCAGACTCGTCCCCTGCGGAAAAACGCAAACTTACGGCGAAATTGCCCGGCAAATCGGTCATCCCCGAGCCGCCCGGGCAGTCGGTGGGGCAATGGCCCGCAACCCGATTCCAATTATCATTCCATGCCACCGCATCGTTGGCCACAACGGAAAGCTGACCGGTTTCACCGCTCCGGGAGGGATCAGCTTCAAGAAAAAACTGTTGATGTTGGAGTCAATGTTGGAACAGTGATCCCCTTCAGCTACCTTTAGCCCCCCAGAATCTCGCTGCGCAACTGTTCGAGCAACGTAATGGCTTTGGAAATATCGGCCTTCTGTTTCTCGCGATCTTCGGGGATTTCCCGCTCGATCGTCAGTGGGCCGTCGTACCCTATTTCCTTCAGGGTTTCGAGGTAGAGTCGCATGTTGACATCACCCTCGCCGAGTGGAACCTCGCATCCCCACTCTTTTCCCCGAACCGATTCTTCCGCCCAGGTCGCGTCTTTGCAGTGGACGCTTTTGACATATTTGCCCACTTTTTTCAGTGCTTCAATCGGGTCTCCGGTACCGTAGAGAATCATGTTGGCAGGATCAAAATTGATAAACAGATTATCCCGTCCGACATCGCTGATGAATTCAAGCAGGTGGTCTGCCGTTTCCTGACCGGTTTCCAGATGCAATTTCTGCCCATTTTCCGCCAGATCGTCCAGCAGCGACTGTGTCACCTTGACCAAATCAAGATAGGTTTCCGATTCACGATCTTGAGGGACAAAACCGATGTGCATTCCGAGTGTGTCACAGCCCAGATATCGGGCAAACTGTGCCGTGACCCGAGCGTCGGCGGCACGAGCGGCACGGAATTCTTCAGGAACCAGACCGACTGTCCTGGCTGTTGTCTCGATATCGGCGTAACTCTCTCCTTCAGAACCGCAAAAAACGCAAGTAACGGTTGTGCCCGCCTGCTCGCATTGGGCCAGGAATTCCTTTGCCCGTTGTTCATCTCTGGCCCCCTGATGGGGTGAATGCAAGTGAATGGTTGGAATCTTCAATTCCGAAACAACATCCATTCTCACACCCAGACCGGCATCCAGGGAAGTAAACACGCCAATCGGCCATCGTTCCATAATTCTGCTCCTGATTTTTGTCCTGTTGATTCATCATCTGTAAAGGGAGACTGACCCGATTTTCCGCCTAAAGGATACCTTTCCCGTTCTCTGTTCGCCATCGAACCAACTTAAAAACGAACTTAAAATACACGAATTCAGTCGGAGAACCCGATCGGGACAAGCCCGTTCAATACCGGATTTTACAATTGGGCAGTTCGCGTGTCAGTTGCGAGAAGCCGGCACTGGTAATGGCAGTGCCTCGCAGATCGACATGCCTGATCTGATCGCATTGAATCAGGTATTTGATCGAGGCATCGGTCACCGCGGCACATTGTTTCAGGGTGAGGTCTTTAAGCAGGGGCGTTTGGGTAAGAGCCTGAATGCCGTTATCGGTTATGGAAGTTCGGGTCAAGCAGAGATTCGCCAAAGAGGGAATCCGGGCGAGAGCCTGTAATCCATCGTCAGTGAGAGTCGCATCCCGTACATCAACCCAGACAAGTTGTGGCAGTTGACAGAGCACGTCGAGTTCTTCTTCAGGGAGCACACATTTCTTCAGAGCCAATGCCTGCAACTGTGTCAGATATTTGATTTCACGAAATTGGTCGGCATCAAGATGCAGATTTTTCAGTTCCAGATTTTTCAGGGAGCGGAACGATGTCAGGGAATCGAACCAATGCATCGCCGGGGCGCTGCTCTCGCCTGCCTGACAGGCAATGATATCTCCCGTTCTGCTTTTTTTGACTCTCACATGATGCATCTTCAAAACATCGATACTGCGCATAATGTCGCTGGCAAGTTCATGTGCGAGGTCTGTTTTGATTTTGAGTGACGGAATCGCCTGTCGAAGATCTTCTACTC
>JALWSL010000598.1:7740-13935 GCA_027080405.1 Planctomycetaceae bacterium | reverse complement strand
GTACCGCCGAGATGAAAGAGATGATTCTCAAGCTGAGAGACGAAGGCAAAACGGTCGTGATGTGTTCGCACCTTCTGGCGGATGTGCAGGATGTTTGTGACCGCATTGCGATTCTTTACGCCGGTGAACTGAAAGTTGTGGGCAAGGTGGAAGAGTTGCTCAAATCGAAAGAACAGGAGCAATTCCTGACAACAACGCTCAGCGACGAAGCTCGTGCGGAAATCGAGGCCGTTCTGAAGAAACATCATGCAACGCTGATCTCATCAGATCGTCCGACTGCGACGCTGGAAGAACTGTTCCTGAAGACGGTACAGATCAGTCAGGAGAATCCCGGCCAGCGGTTTGTTTCCGAAGACGGTTCAAACTCTCCTTTGGATCAGCAAGAAGCTCCAGAGGAATCGAAACCTTCCAGCTAGTGCTGCCGGCGGGTGAAGAGTTGTCGTCCTCTTTGCTGTGTTGCGACTGGCAGGTGATGAAAATGCGTTGCCTCGATTCGGGAATGGGACACCGGACTACTGACGGTAAAAGTTTGTGATGGCTCGCAATTTTCGGGAAAGTAAAATATTTCGGCTTGGTGACGGCAGCCAAAATGAACCGGTCGTGCCGGGTTTTCTGGGTTGCTGGATTTTATTGCCGAATTTTTAATTTTATTTTATTCATCTACTTGATGGTTCGTTTTTTCCTTTTTTCACGTCCTGTTTTATTGGAGTACAACGAGCAATGTCATTTGACGTTGTCGGATTTGATCTGACCGAAGGCGTAGTGCACTTTCTGAAAGTGTTTGGTGGTGTACTGGGTGCTGCCCTGCTTATTGCTTTGCTGGTATCCCTGTTGAAATACGGTACGCGTGGCGTGGGACTGTTTTTTCAGGGGCTTGGCCGCGGTTGCCGTGACTTCCTCCGCACTTCTCCGTCACGGGTCTGGGCGATTGCAGTGCTGACATGGAAAGAAGCGACCCGCAAAAAAGCTCTGTTCGTCTTCGTCATCTTCGCCCTGCTGTTGATGTTTGCAGGATGGTTCCTGGGCGGATCAGTGGATCGCGCCGACCTGCAGGTGAAAAACTATATCAGTTTCATTCTGAAATCGATCACTTGGCTGACTCTGCCAGTGATTCTGCTACTTTCCTGTTGGGGGTTGCCGACCGACATCAAGAATCGATCGTTGCATACGGTGGTCACCAAACCGGTTCGCAGGCAGGAAGTTGTGCTGGGACGGTTCCTGGGCTTTACTCTCGTTGGTACAGCCGTGTTATTGGTGATGGGTGGCATCGGTTACTTCTGGACAGTGGGACAGGTTCCTGAAGAAGCCCGAAAGGAACTGATTGCCCGTGTCCCCATCTATTGCACGAAGCTTTCATTTTTCGACAACGCCGGTAACGAATCCGACAAAGGGAAGAATGTCGGGGATGTCTGGATGTTTCGCAGTTACATCGAAGGAGCGACCAGGGAACATGCCGCCTATCTGTATGACAATCTCGATGTCGATGCCCTCCGACGTGCCGGGAACATGCGACTCGAATACAACTTCGAAGCCTTCCGAACCCACAAGGGAAACATCGATCAGCGACTGCTTTGCAATCTCGTTATCGTCAACAACAAGACGGGAAAAAGGTACCTGCTGGATCATCCGATTCAGGTGCAGGAATTCAGCAATCGGGCTTCCGATAAAACAATTACTCTGGAGGAAACGGTCAACTATCTCGAGGACAAAATCTCCAAAGATGGCGAGGGGAACCAGCGAGTAAGAAGGACAGCCAATCTGTTCGATGAGATTCTGGCGGGCAATTCGATAACGATCGAAGTTTTCTCGTTGGACTCCGGCCAGTTTTTGGGGATGGCCCGTCCAGACCTGTTTATCAAAATGCCGGATCGTCCTTTTGCATCGAGTTACTTCAAGGCGATTTTCGGCATTTGGCTGCAAATGCTGGTCATTATTGTGATTGGTGTGACAGCCAGCTGTTTTGTCAAAGGGCCGGTGGCAACGTTGCTCACGTTCGGTATTGTGATGGTGGGAGCAACCGGCTTGAACAAATTGATGAGAGGACTCGCCTCCGGAACCCAGGAGGGTGGGGGGCCGTTTGAGGCATCCTATCGTATGCTGTTCCACTTGAACCCCTCAACGGAATTGGACGCCGGGCCACTGACCGTCGTGATAACCGCCGTCGATCAGGTGATGCTCGGGTTCCTTTGGACGATTCAGCACCTGTTCCCCCGGTTCGATTTTTTCAACATGAATGAATATGTTGCCAACGGAGTTGATGTTCCCTGGGACGCAACACTGCTCCCGAGCATCGCAGTGACGTTGGCCTTTATTGTTCCCTGTTTACTTCTTGGTTATTTCTCACTGCAACTTCGCGAAATGGAAGCAAAATGAACCGCATTTCGTCACAACAGAAAAAACTGGTTTCTCTTTTACTGATTATTCTTCTGCTGGCGCCGATTGTCTATTTGGGGGCACCGAGTGACGGGACCGAGAATTCGGGAGGTGTCCTAGCACGGAAACGGAGCGAATATGACCTAGGGGAAACGAGCCTGGGGGATGTTGATCCGACCAGTGCAACGATGAATCTGGTTCTGCTGGGCTTAAGAGGAATCGCTTCCAATCTGCTCTGGCAACAGGCTGTCGAGGAAAGAGATCATAAAGACTGGGCCGGGTTGAAGGCAACGGTTGATTCGATCGTGTTGCTGCAGCCCCACTTCAAGCAGGTCTGGCAATTTCAGGCCTGGAATCTGGCCTACAATGTTTCCGCGGAGTGGGATGGAGTAGCCGACCGCTATCACTGGGTGAAAGAGGGAGCGAAGTTCATCATCAAGGGATCAAACAGAAACAAGAAATATCCGGAACTCTATTGGGATTCCGGTCGCATTATCGGTCATAAAATCGGGGCAGCTGACGAAAAGAAAACCTTCAGGAAATTCTTCCTCGATGATCCGGAAATTGAGGGAGGCGGCCCCGACAAGGAATTGAATCCGGATGCCAGAGACAACTTCCTTGTTGCCAAGGACTGGTTCATCATCGCCAATGAAGTCGAAGCGCAACCCGGAATCACACAAACCCGACTGGCCCCGGTACTGTTTCGCAGTTATCCGGTCCGTTCACAAATGGATTATGCAGAAGCCAGACAGGATGAAGGAAAGTTCGATGAGGTCACCCGGGGAGCCTGGGATCTGGCGTACAAGGAAGTCACCACCGAGTGGGGAGCGGAACGGTTCGATTCACCGGCCGGAAAGATTGTTCTCGAAGCGACCGACGACATTCTGAAACAGTTGGTGAAGGAAGAAAACAACAAGTACACGCTGGAAGAAAAAAAGGTCTGGGTACAGCGTCGCCAGAACATGTGCGGATACCGCAGTTGGAGGATGCGTTGCCTGATCGAGAAAAAACCTGAAACGCTCGCAGCTCACAGAAATATCTACGAGGGGAAGCGTGATTACTTCGCAGGCGAAGACCGAAGTGTCGTCGAGAAAAAGCTGTATGCGGGAATGGAAGGGATGGAGAAGCTTCTGGCAGAGTTCCCCGAATTGGAAGCCAACGATGACTTCCGCGAAGAGTGCCTCAAGGCTGTCACCCTCTGGCAGGCGATCAAGGCTGATTCGATTGATGGCAAAGGCGTTCCTGCCAACTTCCCGTTGAAGTACCTCTGGACAGAATATGCCGACGAAGCGAAGCATTACGCCGAACTGCTCCGGTCACAATTCTAACATGGCTTTTGCCAGATTGATCGTCAGTACAAAGTATCGTGCCATTTGATGCCGACTCGGCCTCGAGATATTGTGGCGTGATGCGGTTTGGCAAAGTTCCTGTTCAAACGGGCCGCGCCAGACCGCGTAAATTGAAACCGGATAAATCAGACTGAACCGGCTGCTAACATGAATCGGCCGCTAACGGGGCGGCAGGTGTTTCTGTAGCAGATTGACCAGTTCGACGGTGAAGCGACTGCGGGTCAGGACGGAATCACAACCGGCCTGGCGGGCTTGATTCAGCAGGTCTGTTTGAACATGTGAGCCGAACGCGAT
Organism: Planctomycetaceae bacterium; assembly: GCA_027080405.1. GTDB lineage: Bacteria > Planctomycetota > Planctomycetia > Planctomycetales > Planctomycetaceae > Rubinisphaera. The sequence goes on along the minus strand of JALWSL010000598.1, from coordinate 9,919 downwards.
GACTGTCAGTTTGGGCTCCAGTTCGCGAAACCGGGGCAGTTCGTCCAGACAGTCGCTCATCGTAGTAAGATCGATCAACAGCACAGGCACGTTTTCCGTTGAGAGCGTCTGCGCGATCCTGCTGACATCAGAAAAGCAGCGCACTTCGCGATTCAACTCCTTTGCAGTGTCGCAGATGCGTGTTTCGAAAAAGAAATCGTGGCACGCCAGAACCCCCAGACCGCCTGTTTGATTCACTCCGTTTGACACCGGGAATTCAGACACCAGGAACTTCCTCCCGTTTTTTTCTGCCAGGAACCCAGCGGGAAAGAAACAGACCGAGGCAGACAAACAGGCAGCTTTGTGCGAACCAGTCTCCCCATAGCAGATACAGGGAACTGCGGTGATCAAGCGGGATTGTGTGGACGAGGACGGCATCGATCTTGCGTCGATACCTCCCTGTTTTCGGATCGATGAAACTCGATGGACGGGGCTCGCCGCTGACCGGATCCCGTTCGAGAAAAACCTCGGGATTGATCACAACGCCATCGCCATCAATGAAGGAGGAGATCCCCATGTTGGCGGCCCGCGCAAGCGGTTTTCTACATTCAACGGCTCGAAATTGGGCGGTAATCAGATGCTGATCGTGCTCGCTGGAACCGGCGAACCAGCCATCATTGGAAAGGTTCACCAGAAAATCGACCGGCTTCTTTTCAGACGAATTCGTTTCGACCGATCGAACAATTTTACGGACAACGTGAGGCACGGTATCCTCAAAACAGATCACCGGAGCAAACCGCCAGTTTTTGTATTCAAACAGTGTCGCAGAAGTTCCGGCCGTCAAACCTGAATTTTCGGGAAGATAAGCAGAGAGAACCGGTATCTCTTTTCCGGGAATGTATTCGCCGAACGGTACACGGTGTATTTTATCGTATCGTGGCCCGAGTCCCTTTTCCGGAGTGATCAGTTGCGCGGAATTGTACTGGCTGAGCCGACTTGGTTCTGCTTCGAAGCAGCCCAACCCAATCACCATGGCTGCACCGGCTTTTTCGCTCAACTCTGTCAGGGCGTCCGTTACCTGCGTATCCTTCCACGAGTCCGGCGGAAAGAAGGGAGCGATATCGGCAAGTTCAGTCGGGGCGAGGGAAGGATCGGCCTGCTGCAGAGCATACCGGAACATGCCTTCCGGCCAGACAATCACATCGGGCTGCTGCTTGACGGCGTAGCTGGTCAATTCGTTGTGGACAAGGTAGGATTCCTCGTATTGTTCGGGCGGAATGTGCATGGCCGCCTTGAAATTCCCTTGTACCAAAGCGACGCGCGGCCCCGGTTGGAAATCGGCCTGGGAACGCCTGAAATATCCGTAACCAACAGCCGTAACGAGAAGGGCAGAAGCGATAACCAGTTGCCCGAATGGTCGCTTGACCGGCGCGGTTGCCGGTTCATCCTCTTTTTGTAATTCAGGCACGAGACGGAATTTCCTCAGGTAGCGTTCCGGTATTTGTAGCGCGATCGCAGCGACGAACAGCATCACAACAAAGCTGACACCGTAGGCTCCGAACAGGTCACTCATTTGAATCAACTCGGCCCAGCGGTATTGCGTATGCCCCAGATAATACCAGCCGAATCCGGTAATGAGGAAGCCGCGAAGGTATTCCAATCCTGTCCAGACAACAGGGGCGACAACCAGGAGCGGCATCTTCCAACGATGCACCGCAATTCGCGAAATACCGATAAACACCGGCACATAGGCCGCGACATAAACAGCCAGAAGAATCCAGGCGAAATACATCAGCGGATCGCCATAACGCATCCACTGCAGCGCCGGAACGGTGAAGCATAACGCTCCCAGATAACTGGCGGCATACATCCAGCGTGTCGGTCGTTTCAAACGAACAAGCAGTAACCACGGAACAGGAGCCAGCCAGGCGAGTGGGGCAAAATCGAGCGGAGGAAAACTGGCCCACATCGCAACACCTGCAATGACCGCAAGCAGCAGCGCCCCGCGCATCCCGGCGGGACGGTTTTCCGCCCGATCAATAATCTGATGCACACTCAGTTCCACGCGGCCCCGTTTTTTTCCTGTCTTCGTTTTCGATTGCTGCGGTTGTTCAACCGATCGCTGTTCAACCGTTTGAAGTTGTGTTGAAATATCATCCATGAAATTGTGGAGTGATGTATCTACACTAATCGAGAAATT
>JALWSL010000598.1:0-7730 GCA_027080405.1 Planctomycetaceae bacterium | reverse complement strand
TTGTGTTGAAATAGCATCCGCGACATTCGCCTTGTTGATTACGTCGCTCAGCCGCCCTGATGCACGTTTGAAACTGGAAATCCCAACCTACAGTTCTGTATGCCAGAAGCGAATTTGTACCTCGTCACCTGGCTGGTACGATTTCTCACCGGCCGGGAAACAGATCATACCATTTGCCCGGGATGTTCCCCGGATATCAGCGGAACCGACCCAACGAACCGGTTTCGCCCAGATTTTTCCCTCAGAAAAGGAAATCTCTGTGGGATAATAAACAGGACGATCAGATTTGACTAGATGGGCTTTCTGCAAGAAAGCCGTTTGCAGCAGAAAATCATCCCTCTTTTTCCCTCCTTGAAAGCAGCTTAAAGCTTCGCGAACGAATAATTCGAAGCAGACCAGCGCGCTGACCGGATTGCCCGGCAAGCCAAATACGTAACTCTGTTTTCCATCTTCCCGGCTGTACTGGCCGAACCAGATCGGTTTGCCGGGCTTGAGCTGGACTTTGTGAAAAACCTGCCTCACGCCGACTTCCTGCAGAATTTTCGGAACCAGATCCAGTACCCCCGCTGAAACCCCGCCCGAGAGAATAAGAAAATCGGATTCCAGACCCTGCAAAATTTTTGCCCGCAGTTCGTCAACTTCGTCCCGGGCGATCCCCAACGGGACGGCTTTCGCATTGGCGTTTTCTATTTGCGCGATCAGCATCGATTCGTTGGAATTGCGAATCTGTCCGGGGCCAGGGGTTTGATCAACAGGAACCAGTTCGTTTCCGGTCGCCAAAATTGATACCTCAGGTCGCCGGAAAATCGACACCTCGGCAACGCCAAGTTCAGCCAGCAAACTGATCTGCGGAAATCTCAGCAATGTCCCCGCATCCAGAACGGTTTCACCCGCCTGCAGTGATTCCCCTTGATGCAGCATGTTGCGGCCCGGAGCAATCCCGGCGATTTCAACGCGAATACGATCCGATTCCGCGCCGCTGACGTCTTCAATTTTCACAACGGCATCTGTCCCGGCGGGAAGTTGTGTGCCCGTCATCACCTGCACCGTTTTTCCGGCGCTAAGTGCAACGCTTGGGACTTCGCCCGCGGTCAACCGTTCCAGCAGATCGAGTTCCACTCCCGCACGATCGATATCGCAACTGCGAACAGCAAAGCCATCCATCAGCGATTTATCAAACGGAGGAGAATCGACTGTTGCAACAATCGGCTCGGCCAACGGCAAACCGGCCACTTCATTTAAGGGAAGACGAGTTGCAGAAATCGGAATAACGGTCTTGTTGATCGCAACGAGAGCCTGTTCAACACTCAACATGGCTGTTCAACTTTATGTAAAGTTTATGTAGAGAGAAACACGGGGCTGAAGCCTCGGGAACGGAACAGCCAAGCGGTTCTGGTCGCCAACACTGAAGGCGGATCCCGAATATTTCACCATTAGAGACGAGCCTTCAACGCCAATTTTGCAACCTGCAATCAAGGATTGGAGAATTACTTTTCTTCCAGTGGGGCCGTAACCTCGGCGATCTCCTCCGGATCGGTATCGTCGACATCAACACGATCCCAGAAGGCGACAAAGAACAGCAGCGCGATGGCACCGGCCATCATTGCGGGAACCCACCAGAATGCTTGCCATTGGGCCATCGTTTCTGAAAGCAGTTTGGCATCGACTTCAGGAAGGTTCACAGAGAACATTTTGGTGAGCGATTGCAGAAAGCTCAATGTTTCTTCAGGGCGGGCCGCTGTGATGGCATTGGAAAGCTCTTCATGTTTGGTGACGGTGCTTCCAAATCGATCAAACGCGATTTTGAAACCGAAAAACATCCCGATCCCCTGCGTGAAGAAGACCAGCATCGATTGAGCCTGACCACGAACTTCCTTCGGAGCTTTTTTATCGGTATAGATAAAGCCGGTGACGAAGAAGAAATCGTAGCAGATCCCGTGCAGCAGAATGGCCAGGAACATCATCCAGGCAATTTGATTGGGAGCCCCGATGGCAAACAGCGCATATCGCGTTACCCAGGCGATCATACCGATCAGAATCATGATTTTCACGCCCAGTTTTCGGAAGAAGAACGGGATCAGCAGCATGAAGAAGATCTCCGACATCTGCCCGAGCGTCATTGAAGAGGCAGGTTGTTCGAATCCGACATCATTCAGGTAGTACCCGGTAATGCCGTAGTAGTAAGCCAGGGGAATGCAGATCAGTGTGGAGCAAAGAATAAAAATCGCAAACGGGAAATCGGCAAGCAGTTTGAGCGCATCAACCATCAGCAAGGATTTCAGATTGACCATTTCCCCTTTGGCAGGGGGCGGAGTGTGTGGCAGGGCGAAACTGAACAGGCCGAGCAGAATGGCAGCTCCGCCCGTGAGCCAGAAGATGTTCAAACTGGCAGACCACCCCATAAAGCCGACAAACAGCCCGGCTGCGATCCAGCCGATCGTGCCCCAAACGCGGATTTTGGGAAAGTCGGTCTGATTGGGAATGTTGGTGAAAGCGATCGTGTTGCTCAACCCCAACGTCGGCATATAACAGAGCATATGGGCGATAAACAGGTAGGCGACCATCGATTTGTCGCCCTGTTGCACATAGTGGGGCACCAGACACATCAGCCCGCCCCCCAGAAGCATCAGAACGGCCATCACTTTTTCGGAAGGGAAAAAACGATCCGCAATCAGGCCCAGAAACAGCGGGGCGATGATGGCAGCCAACGGGGCAGACCCGTATGCGTTGGCGGTCACTTCGGCAATTTTATAGGTTTCGAGGCAAAGCCCGACCGTCGAAAACCAGGCTCCCCAAACGAAGAACTGGATGAACATCATGATCGAAAGTTTGGTGACGATTCCCTCGCCAGCCGTTTGGGTCGATGAGCTCATGTTGAATGCGTCTTTCTGTCGAAATCAGTTGGAATCCACAGGAAATCGGTACGGGAAGTGTCTATCGGAAGGCTCCAATGTATTCTCCCCGGCGGTCAATGTCCAGAGTCTGCCGACATGTTCCTGCAGGAAGAAGGAAACCGCTGCAACATTTGGTCGCACCCGGTGCTTGCGAACCGCTTTGGGCTCGCAACGGCTTCACAGATTCATTACCTTTGTGACGAGAGTCAGTTATCGTTCAGATATTCGGAGAGAGGTTTCAATATGCACCATCGCGTCTACAATTTTTCAGCCGGCCCTGCGACACTTCCTATTGAGGTTCTTGAAGAGGCAGCCCACAATATGATCTCTCTGGGCGATACCGGCATTGGTATCCTTGAACATTCGCACCGGGGAAAAGCATTTGTCGAAATAGCTGAGCAGGCCGAAGCAAATTGCAGAAAACTGGCGAACATTCCCGATGATTACGCCGTGCTGTTTTTACAGGGAGGGGCATCGACACAATTCTGCATGATTCCGATGAATCTGCTGCCGGAAGGGAAAACGGCCGACTATCTGGTCACCGGGTCCTGGTCGAAAAAGGCGATCAAGGAAGCAAAAATCCTGGGCAACGCTCACGTCGCCTCCAGCAGCGAAGATCGCAACTTCTGCTACATCCCCAAAGAACAGAACTACAGTGATTCGCCCGCTTATGTGCACATGACCTCCAACAACACGATTTTCGGCACTCAATACGCCGAAGAACCGGAAGTTCCCGATGGAACGCCGCTGGTCTGCGATGCAAGCAGCGATATTTTCTCGCGGCCAATCGATGTCAGAAAGTACGGGATCATTTATGCCGGGGCTCAAAAAAATCTCGGCCCCAGCGGCGTGGCGTTGGTGATCATCCGGAAAGATTTGATCGAACAGGGACCGCAGACGCTGCCTTCGATGTTGCAATATCGGATTCACGAAAAAGCCGGTTCCATGTACAACACGCCACCGACGTTCGGAATTTATGTGATGGGACTCGTTTTCAAATGGATCATGAAGCAGGGCGGGTTGAACAGCATCGCCAAACACAACGAGCAAAAAGTGGCCCCGCTTTACAGTTTTCTGGATAACAGTTCGCTGTTCAAGGCGACTGCCGATGAAGATAGCCGCTCGTTGATGAATGTCACCTTTGTCACAGGTGATGCCGATCTCGATGCCAGGTTCATTGCAGAAGCAAAGGCAGAGGGGTTTGATGGCTTGAAGGGCCACCGCAGTGTCGGCGGCATGAGAGCGAGCGTCTACAACGCTTTCCCTGCCGAGGGAATTAACGACCTGGTTCGCTTCATGCAGAACTTCGAGGCACAAAACGGATAAAAGACAGATTGAACAGTAGTTGATGAGCAGAGTAGCGCCGGTTCCACCGGCTCTACAAAAACTTCCGCTAACTTCCGTTGGGGGAAATCAAATTAACCACAGAAATTAACCACCAAGACGCGGAGAGCACGGTGAAGTATCTCATCAGGCCGCCGGGAGTTTTCCGTATTGAGTCCAAAACAGATGGGATTCACAAGAACGAATGAAATCAGCTTGAATTCTTTCCTTTCTTTACTCTTTCCCTTTCCTTTGCGTCTTCGCGTCTTTGTGCGAGATTATTTTCTCGCAACGGCCAGGCATTGCAAGCGGAACGGCGCCAGCCGTCCGGTATTGGCTACCCCGGCACAATAGCGATAATTACCACGTCCCACAGAGCCGTGGAGCAAAACACAAACGAAGGCACCTGGCGCGAAATTCCCTCCCAAATACCAGTCACCCGATATTCTTTTCTCGGTGCCTTCTGTGCCTGCATGGTTAATTTCATTTCAATAACGGTACAGAAAAGCAGGACACGCTGTCACGCACCGAATGAGGGATGAAATAAGTCGTGCCTGTGTTAAAGGTGCGTCTCGACACCCATGGTTCTTTGTCCTCACAGTATCGGATTATCTCGAAAAACCAGTTGACGGTCGACCGTCGACGTGGTACGATGCATCGATGCAAACCGAACAGATTATTCCTGCCGTCGAACCGGTCAAGGTTCCTCCCCTTCGTCGAATTCAAAAGCAACTGGTAGCTGATGATGTTGAATTTCAGCTACGAGAGGCGATTTTATCGGGGGCGTTAGCGCCCGGTGCTACGCTTGCCGAGGCGGCTTTGGCGTCTCAATTGGGGGTGAGCCGGGCATCGATTCGGCAGGCAAAATTCCGATTGGCCAGCGATGGGCTGCTTGAGTTCAATGAGCGTGGTACAGCCGTCATTCGTAAACTGACTGAAGCGGATGCCGTCGAGATTATTGAGTTTCGGGAAATTCTGGAACTGGCGGCTTCGGCGTTGGCTTGTTCGCGCATGACGAACGAGGCGGTCAATGCGATGCAGGAAAATATACGCCTGACTGCACAGGAACAGAATTTATTGAAGCTGACTCATCTTGACATTGCCTTCCATGAAGAAATCATTCGGGCGGCAGGCAATTCGCGGTTGATGTCTGCCTGGTGTGGGTTGCGTCCGCAATTGGAACTCTGGCTTGCGGGGATGCACCGCAATCACAGTGCCGTCACTGACCAAACCCGTGAAGAGACAGTTCGGGGGCATCGGGCTTTGCTGGCTGCGTTACAGGCAGGTGATCCAGAAGTCATGGAGCAACTGGTAAGAGAACACGTGACCGGATTTCGCGCCTTTTTTTCAGCAAATCAGGCAGGGCAAACTGTTACCGGGCTGAACAGCGAAGATGTGAGCAAGGGAGAGGAATTGTGATAAATTCTTTTCGATTTTCGGCAGTCGTTTCGGGCTTGTTGCTATCCATGCTTGCTCTTGCATCCTGGGGGGCAGAAATCTGTGTTGCAGAAGAAATTCGTTTCAACGAGCAGGTGCGTCCAATTTTGGCAGAGTTCTGTCTGCATTGTCATGGGACAGATCCCGAGACGCGAGAAGCCGATTTGCGACTGGATATCAAACCGGAAGATGGAGATCACATTATTGTCCCCGGGAAACCGGAAGAAAGTGAACTCTTTTTGCGGATTGTGACGGACGATGAAGATTCAAAAATGCCCCCGGCTGTATCGGGTAAAACATTAAGTGCGAAACAGATCGCGATTCTTCGCGCATGGATTCAGCAGGGCGGGAAGTACGAAGGGCATTGGTCGTTTGAACCGATCAGAAAACCGGAATTGCCCGCTGCCCGGAAGCAGGCGAAAACGGAAATTGATCGGTTCATTCTGGAAAAGCTGCAAAAGAACAATCTTGCTCTTTCCCCGCCGGTTTCGCGTGAAAAGTTGATCCGTCGGGCGACGTTTGACCTGATCGGTTTGCCTCCTACCTGGGAGCAGGTGCAGGCTTTCGTCAATGATCCATCAGAAAACGCGTTTGAAAAGGTGGTCGATCGCTTATTGGCATCGCCCCAGTATGGCCCGCGATGGGGCAGGCATTGGCTGGATATTGCCCGCTACGCCGATACGCACGGCGGGAGTGCGATCGGGTTTGTCCGCTTTCCGTTTTCCTACACCTATCGCGATTACGTGATTCGCTCTTTCAATGAAGACAAGCCTTACAACCAGTTCATCAAGGAACAACTCGCGGCTGATCAGTTGGGGTTGTCCGAGAACGATCCGGCGTTGGCCGGGCTCGGTTTTCTTACCGTTGGTATGCAGTTTCGAAATCCGCATGATAAAATCGATGACCAAATCGATGTAATCACGCGGGGGCTGATGGGTTTAACGGTTGCCTGTGCACGGTGTCACGATCACAAATTCGATGCCATCTCGACCAGAGATTACTACTGTCTGTATGCGACACTTGCCAGCAGCCATACGCCGGAGATGTTTCCACTGATCGGCAAACCGGCAGATACACCCGCCTATCGCAAGTACCAAAAAGAATTGAAAAACAGGCAGGAAACGCATGACGACATGGCTCGTGATCAAACCGCGGTGATGCGCAGCCGCCTGAAAATGCAGGTCGGGGCGTATCTGAAAGAGCTGGCCAAAGGAACGCCGGAGCAGGATCTTTCCACGACTTTTCTTTCCTACCGAACCGATGAAGTTCGTCCGCTGGTGCTGGAGTTTTGGCGCAAATATCTGGCCGGGCTGAGTGAAGAAGATCCTGTGTTTGGCCCATGGAAGAAGCTCTCCCAACTCGATAAAAAAGATTTCCAGAATCAATGTGCCGCGTTGATGGAAAAGCTGACAAAAGAAAATGGGGATCCTGCCAAGTGGCCGGCAATGCACACCTTGAACACGACGACTCCGAAATGGAACCCGCGTGTTCTGGAAGCGATCACAAAGAAAAAACCGAAGTCGTTAATGGAAGTAGCCGATGCGTACGGCGATCTTTTTGCGCAGGTACATCAAGAGTGGCTGAAGAGCCTGATCGCCACATCACTTGAAGCAGTTGAAGGGGCAACCGTCATCCCGGATGAAGATGTCAGGCATTTGAATGTCAACAGTGCGATCAATCGACAACTGCGAAAACATCTTTACAAGCCGGGAACGCCGACCGAAATGAAAGAGGAAATCGCGGTCACGTTGTTGAACCGACCGATTCACGACAAAGTGCGCGGTCTCAAGGGGGCGATTGATAATTTGCATCTGGTCTCGCCGGGATCGCCTCCCCGAGCGATGACACTGCAAGAAGAAAAACAGCCCAAACAGTTTCACATCTTTCGCAGAGGGAATCCGATCGATCGAGCCGACCCGGTTCAGGCGAAGTTTCTGACTGCCCTGTCCGGGGGGAAAGGAAACCACCTTTCCGGCTGGAAAAAGAAGGCTGGCGTTGGCCGAGGCGATTGTCGATCCATCGAACCCGCTGACAACCCGGGTGATTGTCAACTGGATTTGGCAGCATCATTTTGGT
>JALWSL010000597.1 GCA_027080405.1 Planctomycetaceae bacterium | reverse complement strand
GTTTTTGAACTTTTCTCTCGATGACGTAAGTCTAGTCCCCACAATAAGAAAGCCCTTCGACATTCTCGCCGAAGGGCCATCTGTCCAATCAAGTCGGGATGACAGGATTTGAACCTGCGACCTCTTCACCCCCAGTGAAGCGCGCTGCCAGGCTGCGCTACATCCCGCATTCTGCCTTGTCCAGAGACAACAGTCTACAAACAAGGCGCGTTCAGGGTAGCAGTTCGCTTATTTGTAGTCAAACCAGAAACAGTATTGACAGGAATCATATTCCCCATGCGTGTGATCCTTACGCTCTTACCATGAACCAGGTTTTTCTGTCGTCCCGGCAAGTTGACCAGGGCTCGGCTCAAGAGGGCAGATTCGGCAAGTTTACGATTCGGAATTGTTTATGTTTCGGAATTTCAGGACAAGATGGCAAACAAGTTTGAGAAACAGACGTTTGCTTTCTAAACTTCACTCTTTGGTGACTTGAACATTTAGGTGGCTTGAACATTCTCTTGCAATTGCTTTCGTTCGAGGATGCAGTATCTGCGGGAAATGTAGCGTCAGTGGGAACCTGTCCGATTCAGCCGGGGCACGGTTTGTCTGAGCCATCACGACCATTGTCACCCGAAATGAAAGAACAGGGAAATGAAAGAATAGAGTGATCAACAAGAACAAGCCCGTTCAGGTTTGTTGATGTTGATACGGGTTTGAACTCCGGTGCCTTTGAAAGTTGTATCCGTTAGCTCCGAAGAGAAAAAATGAAAATGCAAAATGAAGTGGTCGCCGCTCTTTCTGAAAAGTTGCCTGCCGTCATGCGTTGGGCGGGAAGCATTGCTCGTGAACTTCGCAAGCATAATATCGAAATCAGCGGTAAGACGTCCGGTTCGATATTTACCGATGCGCTGACGCTGGCCGACCTGACCGTTCAGGATTTGATTATCAACGCGATGCGCGATCTCGATCCGCTGTTTTTGCAGTGCAGGATCGAAGCGGAAGAAACGACGGGTGACCTGGAACGGTTTGCAGAAGAATCGGAACTCACGCTCGCCCTCGATCCGATCGATGGAACAAGACAGTTTCGAGACAGGACGGGCAATGGTTACAGTGTGATGCTGCATTTGCGAAATTCGGAAGACGTTCTTTATTCGCTGGTCTATCTGCCTGAACAGGGTCCGATGGGCGGATGGGTCGAAGTGAGCCAGGGAACCATTCGTTGTGGAAAAGACGACTATTCAAAAACAGCTCGGGATGCCCTGAATGCGTTACAGCCGATCGATCCGCTGACCCGACCCGATTCTCCCAATATCTACCTGATCGGTTTTCAGCAGCGAGATCCCGAATGTGCGAAAATGGTAACGCAGATCGGTTTGAACGGATTCGCTCCTGATGAAATGCCCGACAGCATTTACCCTCTGCTGGCCTGTGGAGAATTCGGCGGTTCCCTGATTCACTCGCCCAACATCTACGATTTCCCGGTTTCACTGCATATTGCGAGAACACTGGGAGGAGATGCGGTCTGGGTTCACAATGGTGAATCGGTCCACTTCAGGGAAACCTGGCTGGACGATCGGGCGGATATGCTGCGTCTGCCGGGCATCGTCGCCTGTTCTGCCAATCGGGAGACGCTTAAAAAGCTGACAGAGCTTGCGAAAAACTGGAACCGAAACCGCTACGAGCAGTAATTTCCAGGTTGCAATCCGTTCCGTATTTATATCCTGCCTTTTTATTGTTATTGCCTGTATATTTTCAGCCTCGGGGATGCCGGGGTGGCTGTTTTGCGAGGCGGGCCACCTGTTGCAGCAGCGATGTTGGGGGAAGTGCGGGCGTTCCCTGTTTGGCAATCTTTTTCTGCCTGGTGAATTTTTTCTACCTGACGATTCTGACGAAGTGGTTCGCTGATTCTTTTTTGTGAAACACGGGGAGTTGTCGCAGCGTGATATTTCAACAGTGCCGCACTTCGAATGTGCGTCAACGGTGTGCAGGAATATCGATAGCTGTTGAGCATCTTCGTTGCCCAGAGAGTTCTCGCCGGTTCTTTCAGCGAGCAGGCGGGACATATTTCGACTGATTCATCACCCAGCAGCAACGATTGTTCCAGTAACCTTCCCAACAGGACCGACAGCGTTGCGGCTGGTAGGTCAGGCAAACAGACACAGCGAACGATCTCCAAACCGTGGGGATGCACAAAGCCGACCGTGGCGGCGACCGGTTTGTTGTCGATGGTGAGCAGAGACAGATCGAGCAGCTGGGAATCTTCTGCCGCCTCGGCCATTGAGAGAACCATGGGCAATTCGTTCAGGTCCGTTCCATTGGCCGCTTGGGCAATGTCCTGCCAGGCTTGCAGGAATGAATCCATTTCATTTCGATCCGAAAAATCGGAACGATAGTGTTTCAGTTTTACCTTTCCGTGTGAGGAGAGTTCTTCTTCAGCAGCGAGAATACGATCGAGCTTTTTCCCTCTTTTTCGATCGAGAAACTGCCCCCAGCTTTCTCTCGGTTGAATTGTGGGCACAGTTTGCCAAATTCGCTCCAGAGTGCTCCAGCCGATATTGCGTGCTGCGGTGGTCGTGCGTCCCAGGTCAAGGCGATCCCGGTCCGTGTAGGAGAAATCAAGAAGATCCCAATCCGATTTCGCTCTGGAGAGGTATCGCATTCCCGCAGTCAATGTTGCGGCTGAGTTTGGCCCCACCGGACCGAACCAACAGCCCCATCCATCGAGTGGGTAGGTAACAACATTCAGGGGGCCTAATCGGGATTCGATTTTCTTGCTGACCAACGGCAGAATTCCGATCACTCGCCCTGCCAATGTCGCAACGAGAACTTTCAGGTTCCGGTCTGTCCCTGAATATTTCCAGTATGCTTCGAGCCAGGGGAAAGAAAGCTGGAACCGTCTGGAACGTCCCCGATTCCACAGTTCCTCCCAAGCAAGACGGTACGTGCTGAGTTCCTCGATGCTGTTCACTTCAAAGACCTGAAACATGGCGACCTCGACTGATAGATGACTTATTCCGTGTGATGGTGCCTGTTATCAGAGCAGAAATCACGCCGATGTTAAGAATTCTTGTCAAAGTTTGTTTCTTTTTGCCTCTTGCAGCCCTAATACTTTACCCAGATTGCAGTTACGATACCCGTTTCTTTGTATTTTTTCGGTGGCTCCCGCAACAGCCGGTCTTCTGTTCGTTGCAGGAAAACATCATTTACTGGATAGTGTTGCGACCAGGAAACATTCGTCGGGTTCCGTTTCCCCTGATCGGGAATCTGTTGGAGTTCAGTGTCACCTGTTGGAGTTCAGTATCAGAAGTGATTCATGTGAAGCGATGTCGAGTTCAATCAACATAAAGGCTGCTGGAGATATTCCGTTTCCCGTTGAGTTGAATGCAACATTCAACAGCCTGTTGCAAAACGGTTCGTTGGAGCAAATCCGTCATGCAACGATTCAGCATGGGAAATATCCGGTTTCCTTCAGCAGCCTGTTTTGTGTCGATGAGGTTGACCTTTCTGACCCGGTGCAAGAAAGAACGGTGCAATGGGTGGGAGACTTTTCTCGTGTTCATGGGATTGGCCGCACCTGGGAACGGGGAAGAATGGTCATTTCCGGCCATGTTGGTGACTGTCTGGGCGAGCGGATGAGCGGCGGGGAGATTGTCGTTACCGGCGATGCAGGCGATGCGGTCG
>JALWSL010000596.1 GCA_027080405.1 Planctomycetaceae bacterium | reverse complement strand
CACGGTCGCGCCGAGATAATCTCCCATCCGTTCTTTTCTGATCACCGACTGATAAATCTGACCGGTTGTGAAGTTTGAATTTCTATCGAGCGGGCTGTTCGTAAACCGTTCATAATGCCCCAGATCGAGATCCGTTTCGGAACCGTCATCCAAAACATAAACTTCGCCGTGCTGGAAGGGAGACATCGTGCCGGGATCGACATTGAGATACGGATCGAGTTTCTGCATCCGCACATTCAAGCCGCGCCGCTCGAGAAGCAAACCGATAGAAGCCGACGTCAGTCCTTTGCCAAGTGAACTGACAACACCACCGGTCACAAAAATATGTTTAGTCATTATCCGTTCTTTTCGTCCTTGACAATAATATTCAAATCAACCTGCATTATTTCAATCTGTATTATTCAAACAAACCTGCCCGCCATTCAGTCGCCCTGACACCGCTGGTTCATCCTGGTAATCGTAACAAAAATCATTCTTTGTTAAATGGCTGCCGAAGACGAAAGGCATTCAATTATCAACAAAGCAGGGAGATTCGTGAATCAGGCCATTCGTTCGACAAACGCAGCATAATCTTCTGGCGTGTCGATTCCAATTGAACAATGAGATACCACCGAAACATGAATCTGCACTCCGGCCTGCAACGCTCGTAATTGTTCCAGTTTTTCGAGGTTTTCCAGCGTGGAAGCAGGCATTTGGACAAATGATTTCAGGAAAGGCTCTCGATATGCGTAAAGTCCGATATGTTGCAGCCAGGGGCTAATTTGATCGGGATCGGCAGTTGCAAACCATTCTTCCGGAGTGCAGTCTCGCAAGTGGGGCAACGGCGAGCGACTGAAATAAAGCGCCTTCCCGCTGTTATCGAGGACAACCTTCACACAAGCGGGATCATTCACATAAGTCGCATCGCGCAGCGGATTGGCCAGAGTCGACATTTCACACTCCGGATGTTCGATCAATGATCGCACACACAAATCAATCTGCTGCGGATCAAGCTCCGGTTCATCCCCCTGAATGTTGACAACAATATCAGCCGAAAGATTCATATTGACTATCGCTTCTGCAACCCGTTCCGTTCCGTTGGAGCAATCGCCCGTCATCACCACCTCCGCCCCGAATGACCTGGCCGTCGCCTCAATTTCGCTATCATCAGTTGCAATAATGACACGCCCCAGCGATTTTGCCTTTCGAGCCGCTTCCCAGGTATGTTGCAACAGCGGTTTTCCTGTTTCCTTCAACAGTAATTTGCGAGGCAACCGCGTCGATGCCAACCGTGCGGGAATGATGCCAATAACTTTCATGATCCAACGTCTTTACGATATTTCCTGTAACGATAAGAACAGCTCTAAGGATTCTTCGGTGCATTGTAGCAATTTTTTAACGGGCAGGATATGATCGGAAAAAATTGATCGGTACGGGAATTGGACATCGTCAACCCGAAAACAACTCGAACGAAAATTATTAACCGAGAGGCACCTATGAAGTTACGATATGCAATAGTTTGTGCGTTGCTGTTTTGTGGAGGCTCGCCAATTCTTCACGCGGGAGAGAAACTGAACCAGCTTTCAGAATCGGACCGCCGCTCTGGTTGGCGACTGCTATTCGATGGCGAGACAATGAAAGGCTGGCGGAACTATAAAAAAGAGGGGATCAGCGACGGTTGGGTTGTCGAAGATGGGGTGTTGAGCCGTGTCAAAAAAGGGGCGGGGGACATCATTACCGAAGAACAGTTCGAAGGTTTTGAGCTTTCCATAGAATTTCGAATTTCACCAGAAGGAAATTCCGGGATCATGTTTCACGTTACCGAAACAGAAGATCGCCCCTGGCAGACCGGGCCGGAAATTCAAATCAACGATAACATCAACGGGCACGATCCACAAAAAGCGGGCTGGCTGTATCAGCTTTACAGCCCTGGTCGACCCGGCTGGATGAAAAACATCGAAGCCCAGGCGGGCCTTGATCCTGACAGGGAACTGGACGCCTGCCATCCCGCCGGTCAATGGAACCATATTTATCTCAAACAGACGCCAAATCAAAGTGAAGTAATGGTTAACGGGGTCAGTTATTACCGCTTCCAAAAGGGAAGTGCTGACTGGAACAAGCGTGTTGCTGCGAGCAAGTTTGCGAAGTTCAAGAATTTTGGCAAACCGACCAAAGGGCACATCTGTCTGCAGGATCATGGCGATTATGTCTCTTTTCGAAATATCAAAATTCGTGAACTGCCCAAGGAATATGACGTACCCGATCCCAGTGACAGCACGCTCGCATTGAAGCCGGTTCTCGCCTTTCCCGATTTACAATGGGATAACTGGGAACCGATCGACGAAAAGGGCAAGGTGGTTCCACTACGTCCATTGGTTATTACTCATGCAAATGATGACAGCGGGCGGATTTTCGTCGCGACACAATCGGGTACGGTTCATGTCCTGCCTGAGGGTGCCAGGTCAAAAAAAACCGTTGAGTACCTCAATATCAAAGATCGTGTTCTACACTGGAAAAAGGGAAATGAAGAAGGTCTGCTCGGCATGGCTTTTCATCCCGATTACAAAAAAACGGGCAAGCTTTACATCTACTACACTTCTTCAAAAGAGCCTCACAATTCGATTCTTTCCGAGTTTCAGGTTGATCCCGCCAATCCGAATAAAGCCAAAGCGGATTCGGAACGTATCATCTGGAAGCTTGCTCAACCGTTCGCAAACCACAACGGCGGAACAATCGCGTTCGGTCCGGATGGCTATCTTTACGTGGCGCTGGGTGATGGCGGTTCGGGGAACGATCCGTTCGATAACGGGCAAAACCTCGGCACTCTCTTTGGAAGCCTGATGCGAATCGACATCAATAAAACTTCCGGCGATAAACAGTATGCGATTCCGCCAGATAATCCGTTTGTGAAAAGCCCGTGGATAAAACCGGAAATTTACGCGTACGGGTTTCGCAACATCTGGAGATTTTCCTTCGATCGTAAAACGGGTGACCTCTGGGCAGCCGATGTCGGGCAGAACCAGTGGGAAGAAATCAACATTATTCAGGCCGGTCGCAATTACGGTTGGAACCGTCGGGAGGGAACTCACGGATTCAGCAATCGAGGACAGGCAACGGCATTGAATGCGGTTGACCCGATTTGGGAATACGATCATCAGGTCGGAAAATCGATCACTGGTGGCGAAGTTTACCGCGGAACCGCCGTCCCGGAATTACAGGGAAAGTATATCTACGCCGATTATGTCACCGGAAAAATCTGGGCACTTGATTACGATGTCAAATGTCAGAAATTGAGAGGGAATTATCGAATCCCCTCCGACAAAATGCCTGTGATGACCTTCGGTTCGGATCAATCCGGCGAACTTTACTTCGGAATCGAAACGGCGAACGGCAAAGGAATTTTTCGTTTCGCTCAGGATAAATAGGCGGGAACAGGAAAGAGGCGTAAAAAAATCCAGCTCCGGTAATCGACCGGGGCTGGATTTTCAGTGCGGGCGAGAGGATTCGAACCTCCACTCCCATTACAGGAACACGGACCTGAACCGTGCGCGTCTGCCAGTTCCGCCACGCCCGCATCTGCGACCAGGCACTCACCTCGTCCCAACAAACCAACATTTGCTTTTAACCAGGCAGAGGCAGTAGTATATCGACATCGACAAGGTTGACAAGTAAAGTCGAGCAATGT
>JALWSL010000595.1 GCA_027080405.1 Planctomycetaceae bacterium | reverse complement strand
CATCATATATTTTGGAGCACCTTCTGTTGTTGCCAGATAGGAAAGCCCCATTGAGACCGCAACAAGCGGCGGCACTCCCGCTGCAGTCAGTTTGGCATAGAGTGGAATGCTCCGATCAAGATCTCCCAGGCGGACAGCTTTGTGATCGAAAACCTGATTGAAGATAATTTCCCCATCAAAGGTGGCTTCAACAACACGAGTTTCGACATCGGCAATCGTCCTTTTGAAGGCCATTGCCTTCTTCTCAGGAAGATAGAAAATCAATTCATCACGCCTGGAACCCATCGTCATTTTTTCGAGATCACCGGTTTTGGCAATGAGGCCGATCTGTTTATCGGGCAGGTAAAGTTTTGCCAAATTGGTGACAGGTCCTGCATCCCTCATATTTTCATTTATATTTTCAATGGTCGTGCTCATGATACGAAACGAATCGGCATGTTCGATGACATAAACGGGAGCTTTCTCATCAAGAAAATGCCCGACGTCAACAATTGGATTTCCTGCCGGCGCGGAATAGACCTTTTCGACCGTTCCTTTCACAGGAACAATCTTGTAGATGGCATCAGAACAAACCAGTAAAAACTTATTATGCCGGACAATGTACTCGGCTTTTTCTGTTCCGAGATAAACTTTTGAATCGACCTGGTCCAAATCGACGATCTTCCCGAACCTTTCCGGTTTTGGCTCCAACGGAGTGGCAAATCCACTTTTACCGCAATACCGTGTCACCACGTAGCGATTTCTAAATTGCGGCGTCTGATAAGTATAAATCAAACCATCACTTTTCGAAGCGATGTGCCGACCGGGGAATTCATTCAGCATAAAGAAAATATCTTCTCCGTATCGATAAACTCCGCTCCCTAATGATGCGTATGTCTGATTTTTGCCGAGCCTTTTGCTGGCAAAGAAATCGTCATTTTTGAGTTTATCTTCTGTCAGCTCTTTTCTGGCAATCTGTTCGCGAAAAGGTTTATTCTCGGGGTGACTCAAATTATCCATCGTGCCAATAATATACTTGAATATCCCGAGATCATATTTCTTAACCACACGATAAATATCACCCTGCTTCCCGATGACAAGTTCCGCGTATCTTGTGTTTTTGGTATTGAAATCAGTTGTGAGCAGCACCAGGAGTTGGCACACACCAATCACAACAAACACCCCCAGAGAAACTCCACCAAGAGTAGCCGTGCGTGAGAGTCGAATCGCCTGAGCCTGTTCCCCGCTGACTCGATAGAAATTCAAAGCAGTCTTGTAAAGCCAGACCGAAAGCAGCAGATCAATCAGGAGGCTAACCCAAAGAAAATCCCAACCGAACTTGAACATCAAATCTGCTTTTTGATAGGCGTACAAGCCCAAAAATCCCAGAAGAAAAAGACGAGTCGTTTTCCAGCGAGGCTTCCAGACAAGAAACATCAACCCTGCTAGATAAGCCGGGATTCCCGTCATTACTGCAACCAACGCGGGAATCGGGCGGAACCAGAACATCGGATAAAGCAGCTTTTGCATTTCGATAAGATAACAAATTTCTATCACGGTAGCTGCTAACCAGACGAAAAGGAAAAGGGTGATTCCAACAACCATCTTCCCCAGTAGAACCTGCCTGGCCGATAGCGATCGGTGCATCAAAAAAGCCCAGCGGTCTGGTGCAGATTCCTTGACAATCTGGGCAAACCCCAATGCAAAACCGGTAAACGCCCCCATTACAGAATAGAAGCGGAGTACACGAAACTCCTCGAAATACAACCCGTCATTCACTACATAAGTGAGTGAAAAATACACAAACAGAAGACCGAGCAGTGCCCATTTGAGGTTTTCTCGCAGTTCTTTCCAGATCAGTTGTTTCATAGCACTCCTCCCGTATGTTGTAGCAGCGACACGATGCGGCTGTTACCGCTCAGATAATCGATGACGCCGTTTTCGAGACTCAGATTGGTTTGTTCGATGCTTTTCGGATTCAACCCGGCGAGCAGTTCTTCTGTTTTTTCGTTGTAGTTGGCAATCGTCAGATGCAGTTCATTCGGATACTGCATCGCATGTACGAGCCCCGGCAATTCGGGCAGCGATGGCACTTCCTCTGAAAAGCGAAGCACCCAGCGACTCAGGCGTTTCAAAAATTCGTCCGGCGAGCAGCAAACGCTCAACTCTCCCTCATCGAGTATCGCGATCCAGTCCGCAACCCGTTCGACATCGTCCATCTGATGCGAACTGAACAGAATCGTACGGTCCCGGTTTTGTGTCACCATCAGCATCGCTTCAACCAACGACCGCCGCGCAACCGGATCCAGCCCCAATGTGGGATCATCCAGAATGAGCAACTCCGGTTCCGGGGCTAAAGCCAACGCCAAACAGACACCCGCCCGCTGACCGCGCGACAGAGACCTCGCTTTCATATTTTCTTTCAAACCGAAATGTTCAATGACCGTGCGAAACAGATCGCGATTCCAACTCGCCGCACAGTTCGACTGAAACGCTTCGAGTTCGCGTATTTTCATCCAGCCGTAAACGAAATGCCCTTCCGCGACATACGCAATTTTTGAACGATCAGCTGGCGTTAACTTCTGACTATCCTTTCCCAGTACCGTCGAACTGCCTCGCGTCGGTGCCATCAAGCCAAGCAGCATGCGGATGGTGGTCGTTTTGCCCGCTCCGTTACGTCCCAGAAAGGCGAACACGCCCCCTTTGGGAATCTGCAAATTCAATTGCTTTACCGCAGCTTTGGAGCCGAAGTATCGCGTCAGGTTTTTCGTTTCGATGACATATTCAGACATGATTCAATCTTTCAAAATAGCGACCTCTGCGAGTCGATTCTGGATCGCTTCAATGATTTCCGACTTTTTGAAGCCGAGCATCAGCACGTCGCCGACAAAGCGATCAGCCGATTCGTTGAAACGCCTGCGTAGTTCTTCCCTGGAATAAAGATTGCGGGGAGCCGCAATAAAAAGCCCGCGCCCTTTTTCGGATCGCGCGATCCCCTCCTGCACAAGCAGGTTGTACGCCTTGGCAACCGTGTTGTGATTCACCACCAGCCAATTCGCGAGACTGCGAATGCTCGGCAGCGAATCCCCCTCTTTCAACGCACCGGTTGCGACCGCGTGCTTGACCTGTTCGACAATCTGCCGATAAATCGGAACATCACTACCAAGTAAAATGTTAATCTGAAAATTCATGACACTACCTTACTGTACTATCTGTAGTAGTACAGTATCCAGGCGCAGAGGATTTGTCAAGCACTTTATTTCACTTTCAGGAAAAATGCGGAAATGGCGAACTATGTCCGAACCCGCAAGCACGCAGCATCAAAGGCGGGGGGCGGTATTCAAGCTGCCAGAAGCGCCAATCCGCCTGAAACAACAAACCAACTGAAGCAATAAGCCAACTGAAACAGTCCAACAGAAACGTGATGCGGGGATCGATTCGTCAATTAATCATCAGCAGGGTTCAGATTGCTGATAAACGTGGTAACCGCCAGGCTTCCGAAGAAGAATAGTGTGCAGCACAGAACAGAGGCAGCTCCCGCCGGTATTTTTGTACTGAGGGAAGAAAGCCAGGCCCCGATCATGGAGGAAATCGCACCGATCGACGAAGAGGCGAAAATAATTGTTGAAAACCGGTCGGACCACAATCTGGCTGTCACCGCAGGGGTAATGAGCAGCGCGACGATCATGAC
>JALWSL010000594.1:9985-14057 GCA_027080405.1 Planctomycetaceae bacterium | reverse complement strand
GCTCACTGGCACTACCAGAACGCGTGGATGAAGAAGGATTGAGTGCGGAACTTAAAGAAGGAGTATTGAGAATTCATCTCCCCAAAGCGAAGCAATCGAAGCCGAGGCAGATTCCGGTTGTCAGTTCCTGAAGAAGGAGAACTTCTGAAAACGGGAAAGGACAAAGTGTCGAACATTTGAATCGGTGTTAAATGTTTTCGGCGTTTTTCACTCCTTTTTTTACCTGTGGAACGTCCAGGAACATCGCGCATCGATTGCAACTTACAGAACTTGTCAGGAAGAGTTGTTTTTGTCAGTTAATTGGTCAGTGACCGAGTGAAATCATGAGCGAAGCGCAACCTGAAAAAAATGTGCAGCCGATCAGCAACGAACAGGGACATCAGCTTTCGATTCGTCGGGAGGATATTGAGGAAACCCCCCGGGAAGCTGTCGACGAACCGGCAGAAAAGGAAGCTTCTTCGGAAGTGGTTGCAGAGGCGGGCCTTCCCGAGCAAAGGCCTCAGCGTCACCTGTTCAAACCTCCAATCGATATTTTTGGAACCGAACAGGGACTTGTCCTTCGCGCGGATTTGCCCGGCGTTTGCATCGAGCGGCTTGATCTGCAAATTGAAGACAACAAGCTGACTCTGTTCGGGCGTGTGGAAGAAGCGATCCCCGAAGGAGCCAGGCTGTTGCATAGCGAATACCAGGTGGGGGATTTCTACCGATCCTTTATTCTCAGTGACGAAGTTGATTATGAACGTATTAGTGCAAAAATGAATCTGGGGGTTCTGGAAGTCACGTTGCCCAGGGTTCCTCGTGCCAAACCGAGAAAGATTCATGTTCAATCCGAGTAACAGGAGCAAGCCATGAGCGATGCAGACAGGTGCAATCAGTCAACCCAGCGATTTACGCAAACAGTCGAACGGGTGAAATCCGAATTGGATCGGATTGTGGAAATGGCCTGGGCGAAGGGAGAGGAGGCGATCCAGCAGTTCCGCAATTTTGATCCGGAAAGTGACTGGGTTCCCGAAGTTGATATTGTTGAAACTGAAGAATCGCTTGTTCTGTTCGTCAATCTTCCCGGTGTGCCCGCAGAGAATGTGAGCATTTCCCTGGCGGGAAATTCACTGGAAATAACGGCTCAGTACGATTCATTGACCCTGCAGGCCTCCGACAAGGTTCATAAGCGGGAACGCCCCAGTGGTCGCGTTCACCGGGTGATTGCACTCCCTTTGGCTGTGGATAACGAATCGGCTGTGGCCCACGCGGAAAATGGCGTTTTCAAAATCGAGCTGAAAAAAGCGAGTAATCTGCGCCCTCGCCAGGTACCCGTGACTGTTTTGGATGACTGCGATTCGTCCGGAAAAACAGATGAAAAGACCCCGGAATCAGATGCGAGCTGATGTCTCAGTGTTATCCTCCCGAACATTTTTTTATGATACGGCTTTGCAGGAGTAACCTGGCTGGTTGAAATTTCGGGGGGAAGGTCGTGGCGACATCGAACGGGGAGAAACCGAAGCGCACCGAGAAAACGGGGCCGGTAGCGCTGTTGGGAGAGTTCCGCGAGGCTCAAAGCGTTTTCTACAAGACCTGGGGGCCGGCTCTGGGGATCATGTTCATCGGTTTTGTGATCGCCTGGTTTTTTGTCGAGCCGGCTCCTCCTTCCCACCTGACCATTGCAGCCGGGCCGAAGACCGGGGCGTACTACGCTCAGGCGGAAGTGTTCAAAAAGCACTTTGCGGAAAACGGGATTGACCTGAAAATTCTCGAAACAGCCGGGTCTCTGGAAAACTATCATCTGTTGCTGAATGACAAAAGCGTTCATCTCGCCATTGTGCAGGGCGGAACGAAACCGGAGAGCCTGACCGAACAATCGCTGGAATCGCTGGCCAGTCTTTATCTCGAACCGCTCTGGGTCTTCAGTAGAGAAACGGAGCCGTATCAGGAGATTCGAGAGCTTGCCGGAAAGTCGATCGCGATCGGCAATCCATCCAGTGGAACCGAAGCGATTATGAAGGTCGTTCTTGAAGCAAACGGGTTGACGAAAAAGAACACAGCCTCTCCAACGCGAATCGTGACCGTAGGAGGAGAAGAGGCGGCGTCGATGTTGAAACAGGGGCAAGTCGATGCCGCCTGTTTCGTGCTGCCGCCCGATAACAGCTTGATTCACCAGTTAATGGGTGATTCGGCCTTAAAACTTCTCTCCTTCAAAAGACATCGTGCCTATCATCAGCTTTACCCCTATCTTTCAGATGTGACGTTGGTGCAGGGCGTTCTTGATCTTGAGCGCGATATCCCCGCTAAAGATGTTCCGTTGATTGCACCAGCTGCCAATCTGGTGGCCGCCGCGGAGTTGCACGATGCCTTCGTCCCACTATTGATCGAAGCAGCCGATAGAAATCGGGAACGGAACAACCTGCTCGCTTCCGCAGATGAATTTCCCTCGTTGAAGTTTTCCGAATTCCAGCCTCACGCGGCTTCAATCGACTATTTCAAATCGGGTCATTCGCTGTTGTACCGATATCTTCCCTTCTGGATCGCTTCTCTTTTCGATCGCATGAAGATCATGCTGCTGCCGTTGCTGACACTTACGATCCCGCTCATTAAAATCGCTCCACCGGTCTACCGCTGGCGAATCCGTTCCCGTATTTATCGCTGGTATGTTCTGCTGCGTCAGATGGATCAGCAGGTAGAGGAAAATCACGAGGAACTATTCAGCAAACAGTTGAAGGCGCTGCAGACGATGGAATCGGAATTGGAATCGATCAAGGTTCCGCTTTCCTACATGGAGGAATTCTACAATTTGCGTCTGCATCTGGAACTGGTTAAGCGAAAGATTGAACAGCGCGCCTCCCGACATGAAAACGGCAGTTCGCAGGATGGCTGACTGGGCAGGCCAGCCGTGCCGGGATCAACCGGGGGGCCATTTCATGGATCGTTTGCCGAGCAGATGGAAGTGCAGATGATTCACTTCCTGTCCGCCATCCGGGCCTGTGTTGAGAACCGTTCGATAGCCGGATTCCAGTCCGACTTGCCTGGCGATTTTGCTCAATACCACCAGTAAATGTCCCATCAGGGGGGCATCCTGTTCGTCGATTTCAGCCAGTGAAACGATCGGTTTTTTGGGGATCACCAGGATATGAACGGGAGCTTGCGGGTTGATGTCCTTAAAGGCAAGGCAATGCTCATCCTCGTAAACGATTTCCGCAGGAATCTCACGATTGATGATTTTATCGAAGACCGTTGGTTCATAATTCATGTCGAACATTCACTCCTGATTCAGATAGCTCGAAACCCGCACCAGACCGAACTCTGTACGGGCAACCGGCTTTCAAACGCGCGGTTACTTTCATCATGATGATATCTTCCTGCGATGCACAAACAAGTCTCCTACCATCAGGGCAACAGTCTTGCCGGATTAAACTTGCCGCTAAACAAACAGGCTCGACGATTGATTGATCGCCGAGCCTGTCCGGTTTTACGTCAACAAAGGTTTTCTAGAAGGTGTCCCACATGAAATCAACATCGCGGAAGAAGACCAGGCCACTGGTTTGGCTGAAGTTGATGTCATCAGAGAAGTTGGTGAAGACCGTGCCAAATCCGCTAAGCGTGATATCCGCCGCAGAGTCGATTTGCATGGTACTCAGCCCCATTCCCGGGTAGAGGAAGTCGTCCGAGTTTCCGCCAGTATCGATAATCGTCAAACCTGGCGGCAAGGCAGCTCCGGCAACCCGCGTGGTTACGCCAGCCCCGTCGGTATCGTAGGTTGTGAATCCAGTTCGGCTTGCCAGGCGGGTGGCGTTTCGAGGACGGGTACCGCTGCTGAATGGCCCGTCGTCATCAACTCCACCATCGGTTGTGTTATCCGGCCCGACACCCGTTATGCCGCGAGATTTGAATACGGTTTCACTGTTGTCGTAGAAGGCAAAGTCCTGACTGTTGCCTGTACTGAGTGAATCGGAGAGGCCAAAGACATCAGCCGAGCCACCGGTCATGCTTGCAAATGCTTCGATGCGAATTCGAGCCAATGGATCCTGCTCGTATTGCGATGTTGGTGTGTAGTCCTCGTTGGTAGGATCTCGTGGGTTCG
>JALWSL010000594.1:0-9975 GCA_027080405.1 Planctomycetaceae bacterium | reverse complement strand
TTCGTATTCTGGTCTGTCCAGGCTCCCGCCGTTGTGGCAGGATCAACGGTCGAGGCGAATGTATGAATCCAGAGATCAACCCCATTGTTGCCAATGATATTGGTATCTTCGATAGAAGCTAGCAGACCACCCAGGCTTGTCGGGTCAACGCTATTGTTGTCTTCATATGGTCTGGCCAGGCCGGAAACCGCCCCGGTTGTTCCGACACGGAAGACCAAACCGCCTCCGTCGTACGTGTCGTTCAACGCGTTGTTGGCAATCAGGTTTTGTCCGGTCCCGTTAAAGCCAGCTGTTGCGTTGATCGTAAAGTCCAGGAAGGCGTTTGCAAAGATGCTTCCATCCTGTGCCAGATCGACATCCGCTGAAACTTCGTTGCTTTGCGTCGTGGAAGCGGTAACCAGGTTGTAGATACCCTGCTCACCATTTCCAGTCACAATAATATCGGTGATGTCAAGCGTTGCAGAACCGTCGCCACGCACTGTTGTGTCGATACCTCGCCCGCCGTTATCACGAATGACGTTGGTATTCAAGGTAACTTCAATTTCAGTATCACCAAAGCCTGTGCTGTTGGTTCGTCCGCCGGTGACGGTCGATGTCAATTGGATTCCGTCCCGGGCGTTATTCTCAATCAACGAGTTGGTCATTGTCAGAGTCTGGTCTTCAAACCCGGTCGAATTCATGTTAATTCCGTGCAAGCCATTATTGCTGATCACGGTTCGGTCAATCGTACCTGTGGAAACAAAGCTGACATCAATACCGGAAAGGGTATTTCCGTCGATCAGAGTGTTCTGGATAACGTAATCTCCTGTACCAGTAATATTGATACCGTTGCCCGTGTTGTTGGTGATCTGAACAGCGTCGGAGTCGAGCCGTCCGTCTCCGTCGAGGTCTTCCCCGGCATCCAGAAATCCGTTGCCGTTGACATCTTCGGTGAAGTTGGAGCCGATCTGAAGCGGTTGTGTCGTACCGTTCAGCTCTCCAAAGACACCAGCCAGTTCGATTCCGTCACCACCGTTACCATCAACTTGAAGACCAACCCACGTTCCTGTGATCGAAGTCTGATCGGTCACGTTATTCTGGTTGGTAGACAGGTTGATTCCATCCGCGGTGTTGTTGTTGATGGTGCTGTACCGAATATCGACCAGCATTTCGGCGTCTCCCTGTGCGAACAACGCGACACCGTTATTACCATTACCGGAGATATCTGTTTCCCGGATAAAGTATTCATCGTTGAGGTTGGACAGATTCGCTGTCAAATCGATCCCGTCATCACCATTGTTGTTGAAGAAGCTGTCGCGGATCAGGAATGCTTCAGCTGGTGCATCAGGAACCGTATTGGCCGTCGCAACAGGCGCGAGCGGTGCAATCGGTGAAGCAACCGTGTTCGCCGCCGCGATGGCATTGATTGCTGGCAGTACATTTGCATCATCACCGACGATGCCGAACTGATTCCGTACCACGTTAAGCCCATCCACTCCGTTGCCGGAAACGGTTGTGTTGGCAATCAGGCTTTCCTGCAGCGAACTGTTGCCAAACAGCTGAATTGCAATTCCGTTATTGGCGTTGTTGGAAATTGTTGTTGTTCGGGCAGTTCCAGGGTTGGCCGGGTTGATGACGATTGGATCGCCAATTCGCATGTTATTCAGTACCGAATCGTCCCGCAGGATAATTCCGATACCTTCACCGGCGAAGTCGGGATCGCTACCATCCTGGTTGCCGTTGATGGTTACGTTATCCAGTCGAAGATCACCCACTGTGTTCTGGGACATTTCGATCGCCAAGCCGGCATCTTCGTTGTTGTTGAGTGTGCTTGCTGTCGGTGTGCTGCCCACGAGTGTGAAGACGGCGTTGTCCTCAGCGGTAATGTGATACCCGATGCCACCGTTGTTGTTGATGGTGTTCCCGAAGAACCACGATTCATCATCCGTGGGGTCAGCCGTCAACAGGGTGTCAGGTGCGATCAGACCGTTGTGATAGACAGCGTCATCTGAAAGTTCCACATTGACACCGCCCAGACCGTTGCCGGAAATATCGTTGGCACAGATGACCGAATCGAGATGATTATCCAGATTCAGGGACATATTGATACCGTAACCACCGTTGTTGTTGATCGTATTCAGTTTATAGTGAATCTGGTTATCCCCTTCTGCATTGGTAGCAAACTGGGGATCAAGCAGGCGGATACCATCATTGGTGCTGTTGGTGATAATGTTGTTCTCGATAACCACATTATCCAGATTGCTGTTCAGGACAGAGATATTGATACCGTTGCCATCGGCATTGGGATCGATACTGACCAGGTTGGAAGTAACAGGATTGGCAGCGACAACGGTGACAGGGCCCAAATCTTCGTTGAAGGAGGCTGCCATGTTGATTGTTGTTGGCGTCGCGGGAGCAACCAGGTAGGCGTCCGATGCGTTCAGATTCACAACATAACCGAGATCCTGCAGGGAAGCGGTTGTCATTCTGCTGATAGGATTGCTTCCGGCGTTGAGGAAGCCGGTCATCAGCTCGTTGTTGAATACCGATTCTCTCCAGTGTGAATCAGCCGTTCCCGGGCCTCCCGTGTTTTCGACAGGAACGCCAGTATCAGCATTGCTGAACCGGGTATTGTACTCGGCAGTGGCAGCTGTCCCGGTAAATCGTGTGTCTGTTACGCCATCGCCATTGCTGGGGTTCTGCAACAGTCCATCAGCCTGCCAGACCGTACCAATTCCCAGAACGTGTCCCATTTCGTGAAGAATGACATCCTGAAGCTGACCACTGTTTTCCAGATCTGTCAGGTCAGCCGTATCAAACTGCATGATTCCGTCGTAAGGAATGTTGGTACCTGCCCGCAAACCGGTTGGAGCGGCCTGTCCCAATATCCCTCCTGAACCATCAATTGCAATGCCACTGGCGGTGATCTGCAAGTCGTCGATGGCACCAACATCCGGCACGTCACCAAGAATCAGTTCTTCCCAGCGGGCAGCGGCCAAGGCAAATACTGCCTGCTGTGATGCGGTCAAACCGCTTCCGAAGATAAGATCGATCTGGAAGTTACTGACCGGATTCTGGCTAACCAGATTTCCGTTGCCATCCATCAGGTTATTTTCGATGACCGGATCGGTCAGATTGGAATCCAGCAACTGGAAGTTGATACCGTTTCTTCCATTGTTGTTGAGGGTGTTATCCGAAATATTCAGATTTGTAATAGGAGCAGTATCCGCACTGACCAGAATTCCGTCGAGCAGGTTGCCGCTGATGATGCTATCACGGATGGTGAAGTCGTCCAGGGTTGTATCTTCAATATCGATCAGGATGCCGTGATCCAGGTTATCTGTACTCGCTGCGTGGTAAATTCCACTATTGGAACCGGCGGCAAACGCGGCACCGCTTCTCAGGCGAACCAGAATTCCGTTGCCATTTGTTGTTGAATCACCATCCTGACCGTTTCGCAGGAATTGATTCAGAATGTTGTACTGCCGCGTCGTTTGATCGGCTGGATCGGTCAACGTGTGGTCGAACGCTGTGCTGGGATCACCGACCTGTACGGTCAGCGAACTGTTGTTGTCACCGTTGATGAACAGCCCGTTCAAACCGTTATCGTTGTATTCACTGGGTGTCGTTCCATTAACCTCTCCGGTGACCGAATCGGTTGTAAATGTTCCCATCATCGGACTGCTCATCAGCAGGGTCGAATTATCCAACGCCTGCAGAATGGCACCATGACCGAAGTTGCTGTTCGATTTGTGGTCATCAGGTGAGGAAAGCTCCATGATGCTTCCGGCACCAACCGCCTGGGCCTGGAAACCGAACTCGTTCCCCAGAGGTGTGGGAACTACCGCCAGGAATGGATTCTTCACGGGAGGCATCAAATCCGGGTCGCTGGGGTTGACACCGAGCACATATGGGTTGTTGAAGGAGGTATCGTTACTGAAGACCGTTGCCCGGAAGATTGCCCCATCACGTGCTTCCAGATTCATCCCGTTTTTGTTACCAACGTTGTCCAACGTGTCCGAGTTCTGAACAACCGTTGTTCCAACCAGATCGACATCTCCATTGATATCCTGGGCGGTGAACGTGTTGGACACATTACCGGTGGCCGGATCGACACTTTGAACGCGGTAGTATTCCGATTCGCTTAAATGGGTGACGTTACGGGCGATATGCAAATGGTCGGTTGGATCGTTCGGGGTCAACCCGGCTGCGATAGCATCGTAGGGAGTTGTTGCATGCAGTGTTGGTGATTCATGATTGGGGGGATCGTTCGTGGCGAGGTTGGATGGATTGTTGGAAATGATTGATGCCCCCGCACTATCGGCAACAATATTGAAAGCGATTCCGATATCGTCACCATCCAGAACGCCATCCATGTCGTTATCTTCATCGATATCGATGACGCCATCGTTGTCGAGGTCTTCACCGATATCCAGTTTGCCGTTGCCGTTGACATCTTCCGTTCCACCGGGCACGACATCAAGCACACCGTCGTTATCGATGTCTTCCCCGAAGATATTGAATGCGAGGTTATCCTCGAACTGAAGCCCCAATGCTCCACTGGAATGATGGATATTGATACCGGAGTTCGAATTGAAACCATCACCTTCGACACGATTCAGCAGAATCGTACCGAAGCTGTCTCCCAGACTGGTCAGGTAGACGCCATGCACGGCGTTGCGGATCAGGTTGCTGTTGACATCAAACCCGGTTACTCCGGTTCCCTGTGCCGGGTTCAGGATGTCTCCGGTAACAATACCGTTGTTACGCCTGGTGGTCTGATTGGGATTGGTTGCTTCAATGATAAAGCCGGAAACTTCCGTTCGGGATGTACAGGCGACCGAGAAGCTGTTATCAATCGTAACGACCGCATGTGGTCTGGTTGGTACGACCGTTGTATGATTGGCAAGAATCGGTCGAGGATCAGCAGTCGGGTTGAAGACTGTTCCGACCAGTGAAGTTCCATCGGGTAACACGCCACTGCCTGGGAGACCGAAGTTCAAGCCGGTCCCCAATCCTGTCACGTCGGCGGTGAGTCGATGTTCGGCGTAGCGGATGATCTCGTTACCATTGGGATCAAGGTCACGCACCAATCGTCCGGTTGAGGCGAGCAGTCGCTGATTCTCGACAATTGTCATCCCGGTGTTCAGGTTATTCATGTAGTTTTCACCGGTGGGAATCGTTCCCGGTCTGACCAGTACGATATCGAACTGTGCTTTCTGGGCACCAGTCAGCGCGTTCCAGGCATCTGTGCTGTTAAACGGATTTTCGATCGTACCATCACCGGCTGGAGCGACTCCGGCCGCGTCATCTGGAATCAGGTTGGCCACCAAAATGGGCTGTCCATCAGATGCGTTAAGCAGTGGGACGGTATCGTTGACATTGAACCGTTTTGTGCTGACCGTGTATTTTCGTTCGTCCGGTTTGAGCAGGTAATCGCGAATCGTCGGTTGTCGCAGGATTCTGCTCGGACGACCATCAGGCAAATTGAACAGCAAGCTCAACTGGGCATTGGCACCAAAAACATTGTCGTTACGATAACGGAAACCCATGTTGATATCTTCTGTCAACTGGGCATCGGCATTGAGCATCCAGCCGATTCCGTCTTTGCCGTGTTCTGTCCAGTTATAGTACAGACCGGTGTCCCAATTGATGCCGAAACGTCCCAGCAACGGCATCGGGCCACCAACGGTAAAATCAACGCCATGGTAGGCCGATTCCCGAACACGGGTTCTGTTGAGGTGAATTTCATTTCCCGTAAGAAATGGAGTATTGCCAAATTGTGTCCCGATGAAATCATCCCGATCGCCCACGATAAAGTAACCGTTGGTGCGATACCGCCAGTACCGGGAAGTCATCGATGCACTGTAGCCGACTTGATGATAGGTCTGGGAATTACCGTTGATCATGTCGTACCAGAAGGAGCCGGACCAGACACGATCTCCTGCGGGATCGTACCAGCGACGACCAAGACCAAGATTCATTCCGCCGTTTGAGTTATGTGTGATCAAGGCACGGATGTCTGTGAAGAACAGGCTGTCTGGGGTTGTCATCATCGGAATGAATGCACCCAGGTTCGTGTAGCCATCATCGTAACCCTGTAATCCACCGGCTCGCGTATCCAGACGGTATTGGACAGTGAAAATATCTCGGGCCATCTGATAGCCAACACCCGGATAGTACGGTTGATCGAAATAGACCGAGCGAGCAGGCAACTGGGGAGCATTTTCCCCTCCGACAGTCGCTCGGCCAGCTCCATCATCTGAACCGATCACGTGCGGAACAGGTTCCGGATCGGATGGTTGATCTGACAATCGAATTTGCCCGGCAGGTGCTTCATCAAATGCTTGAAGAGATACCGTCGGGATGCAAATCGCCAAAGTTGTCGTGACACAGGCAAGGAAGAATTTCATGGATGGCTCCAGCGTCATGCTGACTGAATCCTACTTTGTTCCGAAATCGACGCCGCAACTTGCGAAATCAATCTCCAGATGAAAGAATGGCCTCGTACTTTACAATCACTTAACGGACCATCGACGTCTGGAGAGTTTCTCCGTCGCGCAGATAGTCTGTACCGATTCTGCCGGAAGTGGCAGTTATTCTGAAATTTCGGAACTTTCACGTCCTAAAGTTGAGAAGAATCGTTCTAATCGTGATAACTTAACCGGATGTATCGATTATGCACTTTCCCTGTGAATACATGCATGATTCCGTAACATGCTACTATCATTGAGGATATGTTACTTTTGTTGCAATGATATGTGTTCGTGTGATCACTGTTAGGCTTGGCGGTCAGTCTGTCGGAAGGCGATCAATTTGGAGCGCGAAGTTCACAATCAAGATTTGGAAGAATGGGTAAGATGCAGAAGCGGTAAAACCGGTTTTCGCCGGAATTGGAGTTTGATACCAGGAGTGCTCGTGTCAGTTCTTTTACTTTCTGTGCAGCACAGTTCAACAAAAGGGGGTGTACACCCATGATCATGAGAGCGAACGGTTTTTTTTCAGCCCTTGTCTGTTTGGCAATTGGTTCAGCCTGCCATTTGTTGACTGCTTCCGTTTCTCAGGCGGAAGGTGAGTCGACCGGTTTTCGCGCCGCTTTTGTTGAGAAGGATATTACTCCGGAAATCGGGATGGAGTACCCGGGGGGCTATGGCAAGGTTTTTCACCGTAAATTTCATGATCCCTGCAAGGCGAGAATTGGGGTCTTCAACGATGGTGATCCCGAACAGGGAAAGACTGTCGCTGTGATCAGTCTCGACGCTGCTTTTATCCGCAAGCCGCAGGTTCAGGCGATTCGTACCCGCATCGAAAAGGCGACCGGTATCCCTGCCGGGAATATACTTGTTCATGCCACGCATTCCCATTCTTCCGGTCCAACCGGGATGGTTCTCCCGGGAGAATATGACCACGCTTCAAAATTTATCCAGGAACTGGCCTATCAAAAATCAAGTGGGGCCGTTCCGAAATATCTCAAATTGGTAGAGGATCAGGCCGTTGCCGGGGTGATTGAAGCCTGGAAGAAAATCGCTCCCGCTTCTTTTGATGTCGATCGGGGATATGAAGACCGTGTCGCATACAATCGGCGTTTTATCATGAAAAACGGGATGACGGTCACACACCCGAGAGCAGGAAACCCCGACATTGTCAAACCGGCCGGTCCGATCGATCCGGAAGTTGGCGTACTGGGCGTGTTTGACGAAAAAGGAAAGCTTCAGGGCTGTCTCATCAACTATGTTTGCCACGCCACAACAAACCCGGGAGGGATTTCCGCCAATTATATCTACTACGTAGAAAAAGCAGTGCAGGGGATGTTTGGGAAAGATGTCGTGGTTGTCTTCATTGCGGGAGCATCAGGAGATGTGACGCAGGTTGATAATCAGAATCCGAGAGTCCCCAAACGGGGGGAAGCGATGGCTGCCTTTGTGGGTGGACGGATAGGTGCAGAAGCAGTCAAAGTTCTACTGGGAATGGATAGAGGAACAGATTGTGTCATTGATGCTCGACAGAAGTTTCTGAAAATTCCGCGCCGAAAACCGAGCCCCGCACATGTTGCTCTGGCACGTAAGCAGGTTCACATGAAATATCCGAAAGAAATTGATCGGACCACATGGACGTTTGCCAAGGAAACCGTCATGCTTGATGCACTTATTCAATCCACGCCAATTGTTGAAGCGGAAATTCAGGCCCTGCAAATAGGGCCACTGGTTATCGCGGCTGTTCCGGCTGAATACTTCTGTCAGTACGGCCTGGATATCAAAAAGGGATCGCCGTTTCCGTTTACTTTTGTCGCCTCGCTAAGCAATGGATGTGTTGGCTACGTTCCGACAGTGGATGCGTTCGGCCCTCATGGTGGCGGATACGAAACCCGCCTGACCAGTTACAGCAATTTGGAGATCACTGCAGGGAATACTTTCGCAGAAACGGCAGTTCAATTGACACGACAATTCAAACCTGGCCCCGTTCCGGAAGCTCCCGCGATCCCCAAATTCACGGGAAGCGTCTGGAGATATGGCGATAATCCCCCGCAAGTCGATTGAAATCATTCCCTCTGCCAGGGCTCCTCCGCCGAACAGTTTTTTTGCAAAATAACAATTCAATAAAACCCAGTAACAAGTATCGACACCGTGAGTAATTCCATTATTAAACCACAGACGTTGCGAGGTTTTCGGGATTTTCTTCCCGAAATGATGATCCCCCGACTTCAACTGATAGAACAGGCGAGAACCGTCTATTCGCAGTACGGGTTTAGTCCAATTGACACGCCCGCTTTGGAGTACAGCAACATTCTGCTCGGCAAGGGAGGCGACGAATCGGATAAGCAATTATTCCGCTTTATCGATCAGGGGGATCGAGATGTCGCCATGCGTTTCGATCTGACAGTCCCGCTGGCAAGATTTGCAGCCCAGCACATCCCTCAACTCGGAACGCCCTTCAAGCGATATCATATTGCTCCGGTTTGGCGGGGAGAGAGACCTGCCCGAGGGCGTTTTCGTGAATTTTTGCAATGCGATTTCGACACCATCGGCACCGAATCGATCGCTGCGGATATTGAAACGGTGCTTGTTATTCACGATTTACTTCACGCGATCGGCTTGGAGAATTTCACCATCCATGTCAATAACAGGCAGTTGCTTAACGGAGTTTTGGAGCAACACGGCCTGCTGGAGCGAACCGTTCCGCTGCTTCGCGCACTGGATAAACTCCCCAAAATCGGGGAAGAGAATGTCATCGCCGAAATGAAGCAGACCGCCCAGGTAGATCACGATCAGGCTAAAACCATCCTCCAGTTGGCTGCATTGAAGGGAGAGGCAAGTTCTGTCCTGGATCAGGCTCGCCCATTGGTGGCAGATTCCGAACGGGGACAGGCCGCGATCGAATCTCTTCACCGATTGACACAAACTTGCTTCGAGATTGGAATTACAGGCGATCAGCTACATCTGGATCTTTCCATTGCGCGCGGGCTCGACTACTACACGGGAACGATTTTCGAAACATTTCTCAACGACCTTCCCGGCATTGGTTCCATCTGCTCTGGTGGCCGTTACGACGACTTAGCCGGCCTGTTCACCAAACAGAAATTACCGGGTGTTGGTGCCAGCCTCGGTTTGGATCGCCTGCTGGCTGCTTTGGAGGAACAGGGGCGTCTTGAGGCGGTCGGCACCACTTCGCAGGTTCTTGTCACACAATTCGATGCGAACCATCTGGCTGATTATCAGAAAATCAGCAGGCAGATTCATCGGGCAGGAATCGCAAGCGAGGTTTACCCTGAAGCCAAGGCGATTGGTAAACAGCTCAAGTACGCCAATAAAAAGAGAATCCCCCTGGCAATCATCGCCGGAACACAGGAGTTCGAGAACCGGAACTGGCAACTGAAAGACCTGAACCAGGGGAGACAACTGACCCTGAATGAGGCCGATCTCATTGAAAAAATCAGGGAGATTCTTTCCGTCACGTAAGGCGAAATGCAAATCCCGCTTGTTACCCCGTCTGCAGGAT
>JALWSL010000593.1 GCA_027080405.1 Planctomycetaceae bacterium | reverse complement strand
CGCCGGTTGTCCAACGATGACCGGCAAAGCTGACAGCGTCCTGCCGGGGCTCACAACCTGGCAGGACGTTTTTTTGTACCTCGCATGGGCCCTGTTTTTGCCAAGCCCCTTCTTGCTGCCAAACGGTTCAATCCGGACACCCAAGCCTTCTACGATCGACTCATTGAAAACGGAAAGCCGGAAGACCCCCGCCCTCACACCGGACAGGAGAAAACGGCTCCACATTTTCAATGTGATGATCAGAGATGGAAAAAAATGGAACGAGAATGAAGCAGTAACTTGATTTTCAAGATAGTCGCTACGGTTGCTCATCCAAAATCGATGGCGAATCTTCTTGACCTCCCCAAGGTTAGAGCAGATAATCCATACTC
Source organism: Planctomycetaceae bacterium (assembly GCA_027080405.1). Classification (GTDB taxonomy): domain Bacteria; phylum Planctomycetota; class Planctomycetia; order Planctomycetales; family Planctomycetaceae; genus Rubinisphaera. The sequence goes on along the minus strand of JALWSL010000593.1, from coordinate 3,311 downwards.
AAACATAACCTCTCAGGGAAACATCAGTTTTCTGACAGAACCCAGCCAATTAATGCCAAATAGCTCAAACGTCAGCGAATGGATCAACTTGATTAAATGCGGTGATAGCGACGCCGTCAATCGCATTTGGCAACATTACTTTGCCAGACTTGTGCGTTTGGTTCGGCGTAAGTTGTACGGTCAAAATCGAGCAGTGTCCGACGAGGAAGATATCGTCCTGAGCGTGTTTAACAGCTTCTATGCTGCGGTTCAAAAAGGGAGGTTTCCGGATTTATCCGACCGCGATGATCTTTGGCATCTTCTGCTCCGTATGTCGGAAAGAAAAGTAGTTGACAAACGGAGGCATGATTTTCGGCAACGGCGTGGTGGCAACATAGTTGTCCATTCATTGGATCATGCTGGGTGCGATGAATCTGTCGTCGAGGCTGCAGGAAATGACCCCTCGCCGGAAATGGTAACCATGATGCAGGAATCTGTGGAGCAATTTTTTTCTCATTTAGGTGTCGGGCACCTCAGAGAAATAGCGGGTGCCAAGTTAGAGGGGTATTCAAACGCGGAGTTGGCCGAGCGTTTCGACTGCTCCGAGCGGACAATTGAACGTCGCCTCCACTTAATTCGAGAGAAATGCCAGCAGGAATTGCTCCAAAACAATGAACATTCGTCAGAAAAAACTATCGATCGCAACCCTTGAGCACATTGATGAACTGTGCGAGGAATTTGAACGGAGTTGGCGTTCAACTAAGCCACAAACAATCGAATCTGTACTCGAGCAGAATGTGTCTGCGATGGAACGGGACCTCTTGCTGGCTGAGTTGGTCAGTCTGGAAGTTGACTATCGACGCCGGCGTGGTGAAATTCCGAAAGAGCAGGAATACCTCAATCGGTTTCCAGAGGATGCCAAAATTATCAAAGACGCCCTGGAGGAAGGCAACAGACCAACGGGTGAATTTGAACCTCCCTCCGTTGATCAACTGAGTGAACTTTTTCCCTCTTTGAAGATCATCGAACTTATCGGTGTAGGGGGCATGGGGGCAGTTTACAAGGCTCATCAGGTGGGACTTGATCGCGTCGTCGCCCTGAAGATACTGCCGGAAGAATTTGGTCACGATGTCAAATTCGCCCTGCGGTTTACCCGCGAAGCGCGCACGCTGGCAAAACTCAATCATCCTAACATCGTTTCGGTTTATGAGTTCGGCAATGTTGGACAGACGTATTACTTTTTGATGGAATACGTTGATGGCTCAACCCTTCGAGATGTAGTACGAACTAATCTTCTGACACCCGAACACGCCCTGTCGATTATACCGCATCTCTGCGATGCCCTGCAGTATGCACACAACAAGGGAGTCGTCCATCGCGACATCAAACCTGAGAACATCCTGATGACTATTGATGGTTCTGTGAAGGTTGCCGATTTTGGTCTTTCACTATTACTCGGGAATGACAGCTCTTCGGAAGCGATCACTGGAACGAATCAGGTTATGGGGACGCCGCGGTATATGGCTCCTGAACAGTTTGAAGGAACGCACGACGTCGATCATCGCGCGGATATTTACTCGCTGGGAGTTGTCTTTTATGAAATGCTGACGGGCGAACTACCAATTGGACGATTTGCAGTTCCGTCACAAAAAGTTGAAATTGATGTGCGACTTGACGAAGTCGTTCTTCGCGCCTTGGAGAAGGAACCTCAACGGCGTTACCAAACTGCAAGTCAAATTAAATCGGATGTGCAGTCGATCACGTCGACCGACAATCCCGCTTTCGCCAAGACGCATATTGACGAAGTAGAGCCTGGAGGAACTGAACAAGACCCATGTAAAACTTTGGAACAACAGGAATTGGCTGGAAGACTGTTGCTGACGCGTCGCCAACTGATGGAACGCATCAAAATTTCACTGCGGCCACTCTTCCGAAAACAGTTGCTGCAAGTGCTGATTGGCATCGCCCTTGTTATACTCGGCGCACAGTGCTGGGCACGAAACACGGGCGTACCGTATCGGGTTTTAAATGGAATCATTCTGCATGTTTACGGAGTGTTCGTGATTGGTTCCGCTGCCGCTGTCTGCACTCGAATCAAGCGAATCGATTACTCAAAACCAGTCGACAAAATCCGCAGCGCACTCGACCATTTGCGCGACGTATACTTGCGTGTTGCCCCTATCAATGGGTTCGCGTGGTGGCTGATGTGGATTCCTGTCAGCGTTGCAGTGGGGTTTGAAGTAGTGCTGCATCCAAACTGCCTGATTCCATCCCTGTTCGTTGGCATCATCGGAATCATTGCGTCCGGCTGGTTGTTCCGGCAAGCTCTGAAATCAGGCACAAACTTTTCTGGGTCATGGATAAGAAAACTGTCCGGAGAAAGTATTTCCTCGGCGTACCTGTCACTTGAAGAAATCGAGAAAGCCCAAATCTCCTAACCCGGAATATTAGATGGGTGCCCCGGTTAATGTTTGTGTGTCACATGCTCTGTGAACCGTGCATCGGTTGAGGACCGCTTGCTGAAAGAAACAGATACAGAAATCAGCACCTCGGATTACGAAACCGCCGTGGCTGTTTGGGAAGCAGAGGAGAACTCAGCTTCATCTGTTTATAATGCTGCAAGCAGCGCATCTATTACCGAGTACGAAACGAAAATAGCAACCGCCTGGGCCGCTTACGAGGAAGATGTGGCTGCCGCTGATGCCGAATGGAATGTCAAAGAAGCAGATGCTTCTGCTGTGTACGATTCAGATATGCAAGCAGCTCTGGCCAAGTGGGAGTCTCGGGAACTTTCTGCCAGAACGGCCTTCAATACCAACGAAGCGGCTGCTTCTGCCAGATGGGATCAAACAGAACAGGCCGCTTCCCTTGCCTATGACGAGGCCATTCAAAAGGCCGCAGAAATCTGGAACACCGCCGAGCAAATTGCATGGAACATTTACACAACAATCGAAACCGAAGCCGCTGCAGAATGGGAAAGTAAAACAACACTTGCCCTGGCAACGGTGTCAGTTCCATCTGCAACAGAACGCCATGCAATATGTTCCCAAGATCATGATGCGTCCCGAGGTTGCAGCCGACCTCCGCGCCGTCTTCAACGCGCCCGATCGCCAAGAAGCCGATCGTCAGCTCGACCTGGCCGTCGCCAAGTACGAGGCGTCGGCGCCGAAGCTCGCCGAATGGATGCGCGAAAACGTCTCCGAGGGCCTGGCCGTTTTCGCCTCGCTGGCGGCGCACCGACGAAAGCTGCGAACCACCAATCAACTCGAACGACTCAACAAGGAGATCAAAAGGCGAACTCGAGTTGCGACGCTTTTCCCCAACGAGGCGTC
>JALWSL010000592.1 GCA_027080405.1 Planctomycetaceae bacterium | reverse complement strand
GTTGGTAACCAGCCGGTGAAATTTGATGCTGATGTCCCGGGTGCCCCTGAGCCAGAGGCATCGTCGCGGCTGGCGATTGTTCCAACGGGAAACTGGCCTGTTCCAACATGCTATGATTGCCATGAGGAACCTGCGCGGATGAACCGGGAATAGGCCCCTGCTGTTTGTTGAACGGATCTTTCCCGACAATCGAACTTGTCGTCGAAGAACAGGAATAATTGGCGCACAACAATAAACCGAAACCGAGGCGCAAAGAGACTTTCGCTGTCCTGTTCATGAACTTTTCCATGTTTTTTTCCAAACGTGCAATTTGCTTCAACATGTCTGTTACCTGTTTGAGTTGGGGATATTTCAGGTGAGAGAGTCGCACAGCGGACTCGGTAGAATTTATTTTTGTTTTTGCGGGTACAGTTCAATTGGTGCGGGGGGCCTGGTGGGATCGCCGTACATTTCTTCGGGGCTCGGAATCCGTCCGCCGATTCTCAAGATGACAACCGGACGCCCACGCAGATCGGCTTCGGTCATCAGATTTCTTGATTGTGAAATGACTTCTTCATGGATGCTTCCCTGTTCTGCCTGCGGGACGGCCAGATCGGGTTGTTCCAGATAGATGATTTTTGTCACCAGGCGGTCGTTCATCGCCGCCTGAATGTCGGCTGCAGTAATTTCAATCGGAAGGGGATACTTCTGTTTCAAACCGGCAGGAGGATGCAGGCGATCGAGTAATTCGATGGAGGGATACAGATCGACCCCCGGAAACTCCGGGATTTCCGAAATACGGAATCGATACAGCGGGCCGACAAGACAACCGAATTGAGCGGGGGCATTCAAATCGTGCTTTTGATGCGTTTGTGGCTGGGCAACAGTGACCTTGCCTCCACCGGGAAGGCGAATTTGCACCGGCTGAAAATAGCGCCCGTCCGCCCGGCCTAACGCGCCGGCCCATTGACCAGCTACGCCGGGAGGCGTTGTCTGATTCAGTGGATGGTAGTAGGGTGAACCTTGAAATTGTGGGCCCCGGAACTGTGGTTGCGCTTCGACAATGGTCGCAGCAAACAGGACATAACAGGTACCCAGAAGTACGAGAATGATGGTCGTTTTCATGATTGCCTGCGGGAGAAAATGAGGCGAAGGAAGGGAGATCGTTTAATTCAGGGAAGATCCGCTGTGTGGGTCAATACAGACGTTGCTCGATCAACGTCGCTCAATCAAACGTAGTTCGCACAGCGAACGCTACAAAACGGGAAGGGACGGCATCAATTGACGGGATTCAGTGATGCCAATTGTTCGTGATGAACGGGGAAGGGACTCTTGAGAGGGAAGTATATCTTGTTGTCGAATATTGGAAAAGACCGTTTAGCCGCATTGTAAAAGGCGGCTAAACGGTTCGAAATTAGTTCTCATTGCTGTTGCTGTGGTTGGGCACCGGGAGGGCAATAGCCGCCCTGTCCGCCGCTGTTCCAGGCTGGTTCGGAAAGATCATTCGGTCCGTAAACTGGATGTTTTTCGGTGTATTGCATGTACTTCACAGGATGAGGCATGCGAATGCCGGGTGTGTGTCGTACATCAGCCCGGAAGTGCTCGACTGGTGCTCCGACATCGACCTTCGTCATGTTGTTGATCGTATGAGATTTCAAACTGGCCGGCCCACCATAAGGTAGATGAGGTGGTCCCTGCAAACCGATTGGAGTTGCGCTGCGGGGCATTCCCCAGGCTTGAACTCCACCAACTCCGGAAACGGGATTGTAAGCGGGACCGCCCGGATAGGAAGGGCCGCCCATCACCATTGCGTTCGGCATCCCGGAAGGAACTCCCGCTGGGCCGATTGGCATTGGTTCGACAAACTGCCCCTGTTCGCCATCAATTTTTTCAATATGGGAAACGGCTGTCACAGGAGCCCCATTCTGGCCGGGCATTTCCAGATCCATGTTGCCAATTCTCAGTACCGCCATAATGGTACCGCGTCGGTCGGCTTCGCTGACAGGATCGACACCGGGATCAAGTCGCGTTGAAACAAGCGTTTCCACGCCAGCAATAGCCAGTTCCTGGAACTTCGGTTCTGGCAGATAAATGACTTTGGTGACGAAGTTATTCGTTTCGATTTGATCGAGGTCTTCATCCGTAATTTGCAACGGGACACTGTTGTGTGTCAGGTAGGCATCTGTTGTTGGATGGGCTGGGTAAACCTGCAGAGTTGGGTAAAGAACCAGACCTTCTCGACCAGGAATATTGGTTGCTTTGAGGCGGTATGTGGCGCCTTGACGGAAGTTGTAACGCCCGGGAGCCATTATCTGGTTCTCGGCGAAGCCTTCCCCGGCCTGCCAGCCGAGCATCATGCCAGCGGGGCCGACAAAACGAATCTGTGAAGTTCGCTGAGCCATCTGTGGTGGGGGCGGTGCCAGTTGCGGCATGATCGCCGGGTAGGGCAGATCGACCATCGGTCCGGGTCGCTGCATCATCGCTGCAGGGGGTGCGTGATATTCGCCTTTGTCGATCACCTGCTGGCCATCCACGGCGCAGCCGACACACACGACGACCAGTGTGCCTAAGGCCAGGAAATAATACTTCATCTTGAGTCCTTTTTCGTGATTTGGCCGGAGACCTGTATTAGTCGATGTCCTGAAATACTGTTCTTTGGTTCAATGACCACTTCTCGAGAGATTGACATCGACTCAACTCGCGACTCTCTCATACACTTCCGCAATCTTCTGTGATTCATAAACTGTGCGTGTACAACCACGCCCAACAGGAAGAAACTGCTCCCTGTAACTTATATGTCGGTCAATTGACGCTCGGAATCTTTGGATTCTTTGGAAAATTCGGCATTTTCAAGAGAACATGAAAAAACGGCGCAGCTTAACATTCTCTCTCTTTCTCATTGTTTCGTTCCTGGTTGGGTGCGGAATTTGGGCCTATCTGTCTCCACGGCAGTATGACGCTCTGGTGCAACTGGTTCGGCAGAAAGTGACGACCACGCCAGAAACAGAGGTAGCGGATGACCATTTGAAGCCGGGTGAACCTGCTACGGATTCTTCGGAAGTGGTCAGCGGGAACGATTTGATCCGTCGCTCTCGCCAGATGATGCAGGAGCAGTTGGCCTCGTTCTCGGCTGAAATTTTGCAAATAATACAAACACCCGAGATGAGCTACTCCGCAAAAGGGGCGTATGTGCAAACTTCACGGTTGCAATCGCGGCTGGAAATCAGCATGGAAATCAAGGGGATCCAGGGACATCTGCTTCAGGTTTCGAATGGACAGGTTGTCTGGACGGTGCGTGAGATCAAAAACCTGAAGCCGATCCGCCCTGTCAAGCAGGACGAAGAATTTTCCGGAGAGGAAGTACGTATTGAGCGAGTTGACCTGAAACGCCTGGCTGATTTTGCAGGCTCTCAGCAGATCAGTTTTGGCGATCCGCGATTTGCCCGGGAGTTTTTAACGGGAATACCCGGCTTGTTGGCCGCGTTGGAAGCGGAAATGGACTTCAAGTTTGTCAAAAAAGTCGCTCTCCAGGGAGTTCCGCACTACGTCATTCAGGGGGAGTGGAAAATTCCGCCTGATCAGCGAAAGTTTGAAGACAGCTTCGCGGCGAAGGTTTTCGCCGGGGAAGTTCCTCAGCGGGTCCGTTTGTATCTTCGAGCCAGCGATTTGATGCTAGTCCGATACCTTTGCCTGAAAAAACGACCCGATGG
>JALWSL010000591.1:5892-14167 GCA_027080405.1 Planctomycetaceae bacterium | reverse complement strand
CGACGTTGAGTTCAGATTCCGCGCCCACCCGACGCTCCGGTGGGGCGATTCGTTAGCCGCCCTTTGATCCTACTTTTTCGTTGGCGCGATAGCAGCCCTGAAGTCGGCTCGCCGGAACTTTCCTTCTTCGAAGTAGTCATCCAGAAGAATGATGTTGACTGCGGCGTCAAGTTCTGTGCCACCGAATTGGTCCACGTTGTTGATCCAGAACGAGATATCATCTACGGTCAGTTGCTTCATGCGCGCCAGATACATCTTGCGCCGCGCGGCGCTGTACATCTGCCCTTCGTAAAGAACATCCATCGGGATGAGGACGAGCGGAACTGCATACGCCGGTCCTCCGTCGAAGACTTCAGCGGTCGTTTGCCCAATCTCTTTCTTGAGCACTGCTTCAAACACTTCCTTCCAGAGTTTCGCCTCAGATGCTGGCATGGTTCGGGCGCGCCGGAAGAGCATGTCCGCGGCCTTGGCGTTCCACTTGTGATCGTCGAAGGCGACACTCATCCGACTCACGAAATAGTACCGACATCCTTGTATTGCAAGGCCCTCGAGCTTTTCGTCCATGATCCGTTCCAGCTCGACGAGCCACTTGTCAAGGTCCTTGCTGGGTGCTGATTCTAGACGTTTCATCACCTTCCTCAGACGCTCGACAGTAATTGTGGTTCCACGTGGGCCTAAGGGAATTGGCACTCCACCCGGTGGCTGGATCTTGCTGAGGTCTTTCGAGGTCGTTTGGTCGCCTCCGCGAGCGACATGGATTTGGCCGAGGAACAGCAGTACGAGGACAACAGTGGAACTGGGACGCATTGAGAACTATCTCCACGTGAGACTGACCGTGTGTCGGCTAACTTTTTATCATCCCCCAACAATCTGCTTTGATAGTATTTCCAGCGGTCATGGAAGTCAACCTCAAGTGTGGAATGGAGTTGCATCGAATTCGCCGCGCGAAATGACCGAGCACTTCTTGCGAGGCAAACAGTGTAGATGAAACTCTTCGAACAATACGAAACCGGATCGATTCAGACTGATTGAGCGCTCGCAACAGCCGATAACCCGAGCGGTGTGAGAGTCAGAGAGTACCGAGAGTTTTGGTCAAATTTGGGGCGGCGGGTTGGCGTCCGGGGGGCCGGATGAGGTCGCGCAACTGGCCGAGAGTGAGACTTTGAGACTCGTCAGAGGAATTTCAGGAAACGTAACCTGTTGCCAGAACTGGCGATAGAACGCGAAAAGGCCGACACCTTGCGGCATCGGCCTTTTCTATAACTTGGCGGTCTTCCAGTTTCGCAACTGGAAAAACAAGTGGCGGGGGCCGGATTTGAACCGACGACCTCGAGGTTATGAGCCTCGCGAGCTACCAGGCTGCTCCACCCCGCGTTATGGCGTCAATCAGCCCAATTTCGAAGGGCTAATCTACGAATGCGGCTCATTCACAACGCTTGAAGCTCCAAGTGAAGAATCAACATCACCAAACCGAGCCGCGAGACCTACTATATCGGCCAAAATCGTGTGAGTGAAGGGGCCAAAAGGTTATTTTTCTCCGCTTTTCCAGAACTTTTCAAACCTCGAGTCGACCAACAGGTTGTAACTCTAATTATATCAGTGGGATACAGCGTATTTATCTGTTCCCGTCAGCGGAAAATAATTGCAGTTCAAGCCAGTAAGGTATTTTGATCGGTTTATTCGAACGTGGGGGCCGGTCCGATTATACGGGTTTTGTTGATCAAAGGAATTATCTGATTGCTAACGCTTTTTCGGGACTAAATTAGCCGGCAGGCTCTCAAGAGCATAGCAGGAATGCTCGATAGGATCGTTATAGTCTGAACTGATTGGAGAGTGAGTCGATGGTCTCATTTGTCCAAAAAGAGCTTGACCGCTGCAGATTTTTTGCGGCACGGCGATGTTTCCACGAATAGGTTCTTGCATTTGCAGGTGATGACCTGCAGACTGATGAGAGGCGTATTTCGTGTAGATAAAACTGGCAACAATGGCATAAATCGGGCGCTTTGCATGATCCATCTTGAGAGCTTCTCAAGTTTGGTTGAAGCGGAAGGCCTGGAACAACTGATTCGGAGTCGACAGCATGTCGAGACCGTGGACAAAATGGGTACTCGCTGGAATAGTCGTATTATCAACAAATGCGATCATATTGCTTCAGGCTCAGGATAAGCCGTCGGAACCGGCTGATTCGGAGGATTCTCCGTTAGCTGTTGAGCCGAAAACTCCGGAAGATCGGTTTGAAGCTGTCACCTTGATGACAGAGTTGGGGCGGTTCGATCTGGCGAAAAAGTATCTGCAAGATCTGGTTGACAGCAAGTTGTCGGATAAGGAATTGTTGGCAATCCGGGATCGTTTTGGAACGGTGGAACTGTTTCGACTATCACGGACAAAGCCGTTGCAGCCTGTCTCGCAGACGTTTATGGAGATGGTGAACGAGGCGTCACGACGAAATGCACATGATCCTGCCCGTATTGATCGCATTCTGGCCGATCTGGACAAATCTCCCCGCGAGCGGGAAATGGCAATTTTGGAACTGAGGAACATCGGCATCGCTGCGATGCCACGGTTGATTCAGCATTTGGGAAACCCCGACAGCGACCAGGATCGGGATCGTCTTGTTTACATCATCACGAAGATGGGAAGACCAGTTCTTCCGGCTCTGTTTGGCGCCCTCGATTCCCATCAGCCGATGCTGCAGACAGCGGTTTTGGAAGCCATCGGTTTTCTGGCTCAATCGGATATGATCGATCCGCTCTGGTATTTTGCTTTCGGTGAAGAGGAACCCCCCAGTGTTCAGACAGCCGCCCGTGTTGCTTTGGCCCGAATCCTGTTTGGGTCGGCGGACAAAATGAAGTACATCACTGCTCATGGTGCGCAAGATCGCATCATGAATTCTGCATTTGGCTATCTGGGAAATAAAAGAAGCTGGCCTGTTGATGACGAAGGTCGTGTTACGTTGTGGAAATGGGACACCAAACAGGCAACGGTGAAAAGTTATTCTGTCACACCAGCTGCCGCGAACATCGATTCCGCAGTAAGGTACGCATCAGAGGCATTGAGACTGCCCGGCGAAAACAGGGAAGTTCAGGCATTGTTTCTTTCTGCTGTTCTTGCAGATACGGCTTACCGGGTCGGTTGGAAAGAATCGATGCCGACTGGCCCCGGGACATCATTCAATCTGGCGTTGACTTCGGGATTGGACGTTCTGAATCGCTCCATCGAAATCTCTTTGGAAGCAGGTCAGATACGGGCTGCGGAAGCGGCAATCGCCGCGATATCCCTGGTTGGTAACGACAACCTCTTGAAAACGGGCCCTGAGGAGTCTTCTGTTTTTATACGAGGTTTGAATCATCCCTCCCGCCGGATTCAGTTTGCGGCAGCAGCTGGCATTCTGCAGTTGGATCCGGAACAGAGTTTTCGCTTTGTCGGTCGGGTTGTCGAAGTATTAACCCAGGCTTTGAATGATGATGGTGCCCGCAAAGTTCTGGTGATCGACCCCAACAATGCACGAGGGACCAGCATTGCCTCAGCAGTTGGGGAGATGGGCTACAACCAGCAAACCGTTGCGACCGGGAAAGAAGGTTTCGAACAGGCGGCCAAGCGAGGTGACATCTCACTGGTTTTGATGCACTTGAACTGTGTCGATTGGGATCTACCCCAGACAATCGCCAACTTTCGCGCAGATGCGAGAACCGCTGGTTTGCCGATCGTTGTCTATGGCCCAACCTTTATGGAAAACGAATTGAAGACGACTGTTCAGCGGACGTCGCGTTGCATGTATCTGATTTTTTCCGACAAACGTAAAGATGTTGAACGGCAGCTGGCTCCTTTCCTTGCTGTCAATAGTGAACCGACATTGACGGCGGCACAACGGGCCAACCGTGCAGAAGCGGCTATCTACTGGCTGGCACAAATTGCTCAGGGAAACCGGTCGGATATTTTTGATTTGGCCCCTGCGACCGAGGCCCTGTTCAACGCAATCAGAAATCCCGCACTCGCCCCCGAGGCCGTGTCAACTTTGGCGAAGATTCCAACGAATGAATCACAAATATACCTGGCTGAAGCAGTTGTTGCGTCAAAGCAGACATCGGAAATCCGTCGACAAGCCGTGCTTTCGCTCGCCTACCACATTCAGAAACATGGATTACTGATTAGTGATGAGTTGATTGTCGATTTGAAGTCCCTTTGGAAAAAAACAGAGGATCCCGAGGTTCAAACGGCTCTGGCTTCTCTCATCGGCAGTCTCAAGCCCTCTCCGGCAATGACCGAAACGAGAATGCACACTTACAGCATTCCTGCGCTGCCAGCAGAAAATTGATCGATACAGACAATTGCTGTCGAACGATCAGGTAACGATGGCGATGTTCGCAAGACGTCTGCCTGATGCACCGCCAGTCGGCCCAAGCGCATCTCCAAGCCTCGATAGAACTCGATAGAAAGTGTCGCGTTCAAGCGATCATTTCGGAGTGGGGAAGTTCCATGAAGCAGGAATCTGTACCTTCCTTCCCGGTTTGAGCTGTACGCACCGATCAAACAGAGCAATTGGACGCTATTGGGCAATCACCAGTGATGCACGCTGGCGGTGCGCATGTTATATTGGGAGAGTCTCCCCAAACAGACGAGCGACCACTTATGCACATTATGCACACGGGCTATCACTTATGTTCACATTCAGCGAGAAGTCAATAACATGAGCTATGGGAAAAATGATCTCAGTTTGGTCGGTGAAATAGATTTTTGTATGGAAAAACTGTAGCTTTTTATGTTATCAGCACTGAGATGACGCCCAATTCGAACTGATTCTGTCATGAAAATATTATTCACAGCTTCTGAGGCGGTTCCGTTTGCCAAGACGGGAGGGTTGGCTGATGTTGCAACTGCCCTTTCACGGGCGTTGAGCAGGCAGGGGCATGAGGTTGTTCTCGTTCTGCCCCATTATCCGCAGTTGATCTCCCCTGGAGTACGATCCTGTTTCAAAATCAGACCCGCGAAGGATTCTTTTGTCGCAACGGTCGGCCCGCGTGAAACAAGAGGGCGGTTTCTGGAAACGGAACTGCCAGAGTCCGACGTCAAAGTGATCCTTGTCGATCAGCCGGATTATTTCGATCGTCCGTCTCCTTATGTGTATGAAAACATTCCGTACGAAGATAACTGTGAACGCTTTGTGTTTTTTTCCCGGGCAGTCATTGAAGCAGCCAGGCAATTTGGTCCTTTTGACGTCATACATGCCAACGACTGGCAGACGGCGTTGGTTCCCGCTTATGTCGAGATAGAGGAGCGAAAACAGAGCGATCTTTTCAAAAAGGTAGGTACTGTTCTTACCATTCACAATCTCGCTTTTCAGGGACGTTTCTGGCACTGGGATATGGCCCTGACCGGCCTGGATTGGAAGTATTTCAACTGGAAACAGATGGAATTTTTTGGTGATTTGAATCTGTTGAAAACGGGAATCGTTTTTGCCGACATGGTGACGACCGTCAGCCCGAGTTATGCCAAAGAAATTTGTACGCCCGAATTGGGTTGGGGCCTGGACCCTGCTCTTTCCGATCGGGGTGATTCACTTGTCGGTATTCTCAATGGTGTCGATGTCGAAACCTGGCATCCCGAGGTGGATCGTTTTATCAAGGTCAACTATAACACCGAAACCGTCGAGCAGAACAAGCCGCTCTGCAAAACCGATCTGCAACGGGTGGTTGGTCTGCCGGAAGAACAAGGGGTTCCGGTTGTCGCCATGATTTCCCGCCTCTCCCAGCAAAAAGGATTTGATCTGATCAAACAGGCGGCCGGGGAGTTGCTCGATAACGATACTCAATTTGTTTTTCTGGGAACCGGTGATCGTGAATTCGAGCGATTCCTCAAGGAACTCGCCAGGCAGTATCCTACCCGTGTCGCGGCACTCATCAAATTCGATGAAGAACTTGCCCACAAAATGGAGGCGGGAGCCGATCTGTTTCTCATGCCGAGTGAGTTCGAGCCTTCCGGATTGAATCAGATGTATTCCATGCTTTATGGCACCATTCCGGTTGTTCATGCGGTCGGCGGACTGGCGGATTCCGTCGTGCCCGCTTCGGAACAGACGATAGCCGACAAAACAGCAACAGGCTTTTCGTTCAAGGAATACAACGCTGATTCATTCCTGAAAACATTCCGACAGGCACTCGAGACATTTCGAGACAAAAAAACGTGGAAGCAGATACAACAGACCGCGATGTCACAGGATCTCTCCTGGACGAACAGCGCCCGTAATTATGTGAAAGTGTATGAACGTGCCATCGCCAGGCATGTGAAAGATTAATGTCAAACCTTACGGGTTGGTGTTGAACGCCTTTTCGGCATTTTTCGGAGACGAAACACCCAGGGGCATCGCGCATCAACGACATTGCGCACCAGCATCGCACTTCAACAGCTGATCGCGATGTCAGATCCAGATGCCCGGATCACCCCGGATAATCGCCCCGGACGATCAGATCGTCTTCAGGTATTCCAGCACGGCCCGTTTTTCCTGTTCGTCAAGCTCATTCGGGTAAGTGTGTCCGCTGTTTTTCTTGCCGAACTTACGCGTATCGAAATACTTCCGTTTGTCAGCCGGAGTGACGACATCACGAGGGACTCGATCAAAAGATTCGATTTCCAGACCAACCCTTTCCCGGTCATAACCATCTTCCGTTCTGCGCCACACAGCAGGTCGCTGTTCGGGATGCAGAACATGCCATAACGTCGGCACCGATCCATTATGGAAATACGGGGCAGTTGCCCAAACTCCATCCAACGGCGGCGCGACATATCCCTTGGGGTCTGTAATGGTATTCAGCTTTCCGTATTCTCCCACCCAACTTTTTTTGAGTCCTTCCCGATAAACAACCGGCAACGCTCTGAGGCGAACCGGATCCGTACCGATCTCGTCTATTGGAATCGTCCGTTCGGGATAGGATTCTTTCTCTCCATAACTGCCATGACATCGCAGGCAGTGATTGTCGAACACATCTTTCCCCCTGGAAGCGAGTTTTCGGTCAATGGCATAAGGATAGACAGGTGCATCCAGCGATTCGATGTAAGCTGAAATATCCCGGAAGTCATCTTCAAAGCTGCGGTATCTTTCCGAACTGTTGCTGCGAACCAAGGCAAAAGACATCAAAACGCGATGATTTTTCTCGGCGAAGCCATCGATATAAATCTGCTTTTTCTTTTTGTAGTGCCACCAGGCAGGAGCATCCATGTCGTGGTGAAGCAGCATCGGAACCTTCACATTTGTCACGAGATTCATTTCAGAATCACGAAACGTTCCCAAAGCGACACCAAAGATGACGGCATTGGTCGTTCCCACGGTGCTCCCCAACGGGAAGAAGAACGAGGCGATTTCCTTCGAAGAAAGCTGTTTTCCCAATTGTGGCTTGATTGCTCGTGTTTCCTCCAGCAATGTCTGCATGGCAAACAGGGAATTCGGTACTCCCGGGATCACTTTGCCCGCCACTTTTCCCGAATGGCAGGAATGACAGTTCATCACCCACTCGCCCCGGTCTGTGACCACGTACTGAAGCGGCTTTCCGATCGATCCATGGGGACGTTCGGTTAATCCATACCGCGAAAAGGCCATTTGTCGACGTTGTTCCGAAGTTGCATTCTTCGCACGGGACTTTAACGGCTCAGGCCAGGTCTTCCACAGATTATCGAATGTTTCCTGATCGAAATCAGCGGTAATGAACGGCTTGTTCAAGATCAACCATTCACCACGTTGAGCAGGCGTCAGTCCAACTGGAGGATCCTGCGCGTTGAGCGGAGAAATAAAACAGGCAAGAACGAAGAACAGAAAGAAAACAGCACGAATCATACCGTCCATCCCATTATCATGCATTGTCATGAATGATCGAAACAGGAACGATCAAAAAGGAACACACAGCCTGGCCTGTTGGAACAGGTGATCAAGAAATTTCGCCGTGGCTCAATGCATCATTGCAAAAATGAGAGGCCCGAACAAGTGATACTGCCGCAGGAAAGGTTCTATTCGAACGTAAACAGCGACTGGGATTTTACAATCGCACATTCCTCCGGATAGAGGTGGAACGCGTGAACATTCAGGGAATCCGTACCGGGATCGACAGACATGAAATTCAATTCGGATGATCCGGTACAGTTATTTCCTTCATCAAGGTGGGAAAGTGTTGCCGAGATGGCATCCTTCCAATACTCCTGCTCCAACTGCTGGTAGATATCTGGTGCCAGATATTCACATTCGAAGCAGATTGACAGATTCAAGCCGCCTTCCAATTGGTAATTGAGA